>JAJRTB010000247.1 GCA_024278495.1 Deltaproteobacteria bacterium | reverse complement strand
CCAAAGGCGGGGTCCAGTTCACCGTCGCTGGTCAGGCGAAGCACCATCACCTCGGTCCGTTCATCGTAGTAAAAAGAGCCGGCCACCACAATCCTGCCCTGCGCGTCAACATCTATGGACCGGGCCAGTGCGTCATCGCCGATCCCGGTCAGACTGATGCCCTCATACCCAAACGAGGGATCCAGCACCCCCTGGGCCAGGTAGCGGGCCACCACAACCACCCGTCCGGTCGTCCCGGTCGAATATCCCGCCACCACGATCCTGCCCTCGTCGTCCAGGGCAAGGGCGGTGATTTCATCGTCCTGACCGCCGTAATCCGTAACCACGATCCCGCCCCGGCCAAAGGAGTAGTCGAGCATCCCGTCCGGCGTATACCTGGCCAGGGCGAAATCACGACTGCCGTCAATCACGCTGTAACCGGCCACAACTATATACCCGTCATCCTGAACGGCCAGAGCGGCGGCCTCGTCATCGTCGCGGCCGACCTGGGTGGTCACGACCCCGTTTGAATTAAAAGTCGTATCCAGGGAGCCGTCGCCATTATAGCGGACCAGGGCAAAATCAAGATCAGCGCCGTTGGAGGAGGACCCGGCTGCCAGGATCCGTCCGTCCGGCAAAACCGTCACCGCGTAGGCCTGATCACTGAAATGACCGAGCGCGGTCGCCACCCGGCCCTCATTGCCAAAGGTAGTGTCAAGGGCGCCGATTTCCACCGCCCCGGGACTTCCCGCCCGGAACAGAAGGATAATACAAGCGGCCAATACCGATATAGAGCGTTTCATAAGTACGTGTCTCTGTCGTATTTTGTCGTAAGCGGTTTTATACATTTTTTCATTGTACCACTCCAAGAATATATCATATACCGTTCCGACCAAGGACGCAAACATTACATACCCAACGCCGTGCACCTTCGCCCCCCCCGCGCCGGCCCACCCCGGGATACCCATGACCCACGCCTGACAAATCAATGTTTTTCATGTATAGTAGAGAGCAAATAACCTTGCGCAGGGTTTTTTGCCCCCGTGATCAGATACCCACAACCGGACCCAGACCGCCATGATACGACAGGAGCTCCTAGATATTCTCGCCTGCCCCAAGTGCAAAGAACCGGTTACGCTCAACGACGACGAGACCGGCCTGATCTGCCAAAACTGCCGTCTGCTCTACGAAATCCGGGACGACATCCCTGTCATGCTCATTGACGAGGCCCGGCCGCTGAACGACGGGCCGGCCGGCCGGAACAACTGACTGCAGCCCGGGAACAGTGGATATTTCCGTTTTAATACATGCCGCAGGGGACAAAATGTCGCTAGTGCGCGACATGCTCGACACCAACCCCGCTCTCCACCGGATCTTTTTCGTCATTCTTTACGCGGTGCTGGCCAAAGCGGCCGACCTCTTTGTCGACCGTCTCCTCAAAGGCCTTGCCAGCCGGACCAGTATCACCGCCGACGATCGGGTCATCGCCTTCCTGCACCGGCCGATCTGCCTGTCCATCTTTTTGCTTGGCCTGCTCCACGCCGCCTACCTGCCCCCGCCCCTGACGCCCCCCTGGGACGTCATCCTGCCGAACCTGGCTCAGACCATGATCCTCCTGCTGTGGCTGATCGCCGTGATCAGGGAAATCAACCTGCTGAATGACGAAAACATGGCCGGGTTCTTTGAAAAGGACCTGATCGACCGGGATCTGTTCCTGCTGATAAAGAACGTTTCCCGGGTCCTGATTCTTTTTGCCGGTATCGCCTGGGGGCTGCTCATCTGGGATATCGACCTGACCCCGCTCTTTGCCTCGGCAGGCATCGCGGGTATCGCCATCGCCCTGGCCGCCAAGGACACCCTGGCAAACTTTTTCGGCGGCATAGCTCTCTTTGCCGACCGGGCCTACAAGGTTGGCGACTATATTATTCTGGACACGGGTCAGCGCGGCGAAGTGGTGGAAATGGGCATCCGGTCCACCAAGGTCAAGACCCGGGACGACGTGATGATCTCGATCCCCAACTCGATCCTGGCAAATTCGATGATAGTCAATGAAAGTGCGCCGGAACCGCGTTTCAGGATCAGGGTTGACGTGGGGGTTTCCTATGGAAGCAACCTGCGCGAGGTGGAAAAAATCCTGCTCAGGGTGGCGGAACAGAACGAGGCCCTGGCCAAAAAACCGGAACCGCGGGTTCGGGTGCGCGCCTTTGCCGACTCATCGGTCAACTTCCAGCTCCTGGTCTGGGTCCGTGACCCCGGCGAAAAGGGGCTGCAGACCCATAACCTGCTCAAGGCCATCTACAAGACCTTTGAGAACGAGGGCATAACCATCCCCTTCCCGCAGCGCGACGTGCATATCAAACAGGGCGACGACGCGCCCGCGCTCAAAGGCCCGTAATCTCCTGCCCGGCCCGGCTCAGGCGCCCGGCAGCGTCACCTCCGTGATGCCGCGGCGTTCACGGTAGTCCGAAACCAGCTCCACAATAGCCTGACCATACTTTTCCGCCAGTCTCGGCCCGATCCCCTTGATCCGCATCAGGTCAGCCAGGCTGTCCGGCAGGTTGACGGCAATCTGGATCAGCACCTTCTGGTGCAGGACCCGGTAGTGCGGCACCCCTTCATCGGCGGCCCGGTCGGCCCGCCACTGCCGCAGCTCCTCGAACAGCTCCGGGTGCCCCACGTCTTCCTCTGTGTATTGAACCGGTTTGACTTTCTTTTTGCGGGCCGGTTTAAAATCAATTTCCGCTGCTGAAATGTCACGCAGGTACGACGCCACAGTAAAACCGTCCTTACAGGACGCAACCGCAGCCTCTTTCACCACAATCTCCTTTTGCAAACGCTCCAGGGCCTGGCGCAGCTGTTTGTCAACCTCCCTGTTGTCCGTCTCAAAACTGAACCCGGTGAAAAAATCCCGCAGCACCGTCATCCGCTCCCGGAAATACGCCGATCCCCTGCTCAGACGTTCCCGGATATATGGATCCGCGGCAGGCAGAACACCTCTGCCAAACAGGCCCCGCAGCTCCTGCTGAAAGCGAAGGGAGACCTCGACCACCTCTGCCATGGCCCGGGCGATCATTCCCTGCACATCCGGCTTGCCGGGCAAATGCACGATATCCGCGTGACGCGAAAGGAGCCGGCCGAACCAGCTCAACCGGGAACGCAGGCCCTGAAAATCAAAACACTGCAAGATCAGCCGCTGCTGATACGCTTGCCGGGCTTCTTCAAGCCACGTTGGGGTTGGCGCCTGTTCCGCCACTCTCCTTGAAAATTCAGCCACCACCGGATCAGTCCTGATTGCCTGGCGGGCAAGCGGCCTGCTCAGCACCATGCCGGTCAGGGTTTTACAGCGGCTGAGCGCCACATAGACCTGACCGTGAGCAAAAGCGGCGCCCGCGTCTATCACCGCCTTTTCAAAGGTCAGCCCCTGACTCTTGTGAATGGTGATGGCCCAGGCCAGCTTGAGCGGATACTGCCGAAAGACACCGATCCGCTTCCGGCTGATCTCCCTGGTGTCCGAATCCACCTGAAAGCGGATGTTCTCCCACTCCACAGGTTCAGCAAGAATATCCTCCGAATCTCCCGGACACCTGACCCGGACAGTTCCGGCGGACACCCGGGTCACCCTGCCGATCCGGCCGTTATAATAGAGCTTGTCCGGGGACTGGTCGTTGCGCACAAACATAACCTGGGCCCCCTCTTTCAGGACGAGACGGGCCGGGGCGGGATAGCTGTACTCAGGAAACTCGCCGTCCACAGAGGCGTCAAACACATGCGCCTGCCCGGACAAATCGGATAACCGCTCGGAGTTGATGGCGTCTGCCTGGCGGTTATGGGTGGTCAGGGTAATGGCCCCCTCTCCGGCACGGTCAAAATCGGGAAGGTAACGCCTGTTGAGCTCTGCCAGAACCGAATCATCCAGGTCATTGTTACGCACCCGGTTCAGCAGCTCAATAAAAGCCGGATCCGCCTGCCGGTAAATCCGCTGAAGCTCCACAGTGACCAGGTCGGTCTGTTTGAGCGCGTTGCTGCCGAAAAAATAAAAGGTGTCGTAATGGTTACGCAACAGTTCCCACTCCTCCTCCTTCACCACCGGCGGCAACTGGTGCAGATCACCAATCATCAGAAGCTGGACCCCGCCGAACGGTTCATCCGAGTGCCGGTAGCGACGCAACACCGCGTCCACACCGTCCAGCAGATCGGCCCGGACCATGCTGATCTCATCAATGACCAGCAGGTCCAGGCTCCTGACGATCTTGATCTTTTCCCTGTTGAAGCGATACTGCTTCTGCCCGCCGCCGTGGTGATCCGGCACAAAAGGACCAAAGGGCAGCTGAAAAAATGAGTGGAGAGTGACTCCGCCGGCATTGATCGCGGCGACCCCGGTGGGCGCGGTCACGATCATCCGCTTGGCACAGGTACGCCGCAGGTCGTGCAGGAAGGTGGTTTTGCCGGTCCCGGCCCGGCCGGTCAGGAAGATGTTACAGCCGGTCTCACCGGCAAAGGCATGGGCCAGCTGCAACTGGGGGTTTTCAGAACTCATGCGTATGGATTCACAATAAATCGTTATGGGTCCGGTTCTGCAATAATCGTCGAAGCGCGACGCGCAAAGGTCAAGGGATGCGGCGTGCCTGTCCCGGAGCGCCGCAATGACGGGAATATTTGCAGCAGCGCAGCGGTCGGCAATCTTTGCAAACTCAGCGTGCCCCACGGCACAACTCATCGGCCTGAT
>JAJRTB010000246.1 GCA_024278495.1 Deltaproteobacteria bacterium | reverse complement strand
TGGTCAGGTCCGGAGCGTCAATGGTCGTCTTGTTCGGGTTGATGACCCAGTGGACGGTGATATCGTGATCACCGTCGGTATTAATATGCTTGAGCAGGTAGTAGGCCAGGCCGTACGCCTCAAGGATGCCGTTGTCGGTGTCCGGTTGATATACCGAATCCATGGGGATAATGAGCGATCCGGCGGCAAAGTTGGTTTCCGCCGCGAAACCGCCCTGCGGCGTCAGCAACAGGGTGAACAATAGGGCCAGGGTGGCTGAGATTCGCTTTTTCATGAGATGTTCCTCCGTAAAAATTACATGCGCTTCTGGCCGCTTACGCCGCTGACGGCGCCGGTCGCGCGATTCGTGTTTTCAGTATTGTAATACTCCTGGGCATACTGGTCGTTACCGATGTAGCGGATGATGGTCTCGATACTGGCCACTGCATCACCGTAGGTGGCGGCTGAAATCAGGACCAGGGTCCCGTCCGTGTCGACCAGCGGGTTGTTGTCCAGGTCTTCGTTGTCCCGGACCAGCAGGGTGAATTCAGCGTCCTGGTTCTGGCCGACGGTGCGGCTGCCCAGGATATCGACAACCGGGTCCAGGGACACGAAGTTTGGGTTGTTCGTGGCAACGGGGTAGTCGTCAGGCAGAGGGTTTGTCGAGAGCTGGTCGCCGTTATAGGTAAATGTTCCCTGGGCCAGGAGGAGATCCCAGTAGCCGACATCCGCTTCCCTGAGCGTGTTCAGGACGGCGCGGCCTGTTTCCACCCCTGCTTCGGCCGCGTAAAAGGCGACCTTGTGCTGCTTGTCGTTTGCCGCGATATTCAACTCCGTCTTGGAGGAATTGATCGCGGCAAGACCGATGATGGTGAGCAGTACCAGGATCAGGAGGGCGGTAATCAGGGCGAATCCGCTTTCGTTTCGTGGTGTTTTTCCGGTTTTCATGTCCGACTCCCTTAATGTTCAGGTGCGGCCTGCTTGGCCTGTTTCGTCAGTTTCGCATCTTGATGTAGTCATAGCTTAACTCCCTGTCCGCGAAACCGTCCCGCCACTGGATAATGGTTCTTATGGTTGCGGCGTCCTGGACCGGGAAGTCGAGGGCCACGTTGGTGTAGAGAGTATATGTAGTGCCGGTGATCGTGAAATTCTGAACAAAATCTGCCGTTGCCGCGGTTGTCTCGTCAAGACCGTTGACCCCGGAGATGTCGTTATTGTTCGCGTCCAGGATGTTGTTGTCTACCAGGATGGCGGGGTCGTTCGCAGGGTCGTTCCGGAAGGTGAGGCTCATGATCCGCTCTATCTGGTCGCTGAGCAGGTTTGTAGCTGTCCCGATAGTATTCGCGGTGGCGTTGGCCCGGACCGAACCGACCTGCATGGTGTACAGGGCCAGGATGCCCAGGGTCATCACCACTATGGTGATCATGACTTCAAGAAGGGTGAACCCGGTATGCGTGTTGTGTGTTTTCATGGCTATAATAATCCCATATTTCTGCATTTGATCCAGGAAACCAGGATCCGGCGCCGGAAGTTGTCGTTAAACGGTCCCGCGACTGTCCCGTCGCCCAGGGTGTACGAGCGCGTGTCAGTATGGTTTATGTCGTTCTGCCTGGAGCGGGCCAGGAGGGTGACCGTGACCGCCCTGATGAGTCTCATCTCCGCGTTTGTCGGGGCAAGGGTCTGGGTGACGTTCCCGGCCAGATCCACAACGGTATAGAGAAACTGGACCTGTTGGATGTCTTCGGCTATGGCCTGGTTGTTTCTGACCAGGGCGCAGGAGCCGTTGTCCGCTATGCCGTCGTTGTCAGCGTCGATGGCAAGTTCGAAGGTGAGTGTTTCTCCGGCACCCACAACGCCGTTTTCGTCGCTGTCCGTTGTAAAGGTGACGGTGCCGGCCGTTGCAGTGGTGATGCCGAAGTTATCACTGAATGTCGGGTCATAGCCGGCCATTCGCAGGTCCCGGGCGAGAAAAAACATCCCGGCCCTGATGTTCTGCTGCATCTCCGTGACCAGATCCTGGGCGGAATAGCTCTTCTGCTGCATCTTGTAGGCGGAATAGGCGGCCGCGGCAATAACAAAGGTGACGGAAATGGCGATCATCAGCTCAACCAGGGTGAAACCGCCCTTGATCCTGTCTTTCGAGTCGGTTGTTTTCATCGCTGTCAGTCCCATTGGTTTCCGTTCCACTTGTGCAGTTGAATAGAGCCGGACGTGGCCACGTTTACCGCGTAACATGTACCCAGGTTGTTGCCGGCCGCGTCGACATAATCCAGAAAGACCGCCGTGTCGGAGCCCGGCGTGACCGGCGTGACCGTGGGCAGCCCCCGGTTGTCAAAGGATATCCCGGTTGCCTGCTGGATCGCCGCGCCGCTCCAGCTCTGGGGGGCGTTGCCGGAGCCGTACCGAACCCCGGCCTCAAACGGAAACTGCCGGTCACCGGCGGTGTATCCGTCCTGGTCCGGGTCAAGGTAAAAAAAACCGGCCTGGTCGAACTTCACATACACCGTCCTGTTTTCCTTGATGGCTGTCTGGCGCATATTCTGCAGTGTCGAGTAGAGATTGCGGGCCGTTCCCTTTAATTTCATGCCCGGCGCCAGGTTTTGAAGGGTTGGCGCGGCAAAGCCGATGACCATGGCAATGACCGCCAGGGTCACCAGGACCTCCATCAGGGTAAAGCCCGACCAACGATGGTTTCCGTGCCGGTGCGGTTTTGGTGGTTTCATGATCGCTCAAATTCCTCGTGTTGTAGTAAATGAAGCAAGAGCCATGCCTCTTTTTCAGCAAGAGCATGCTGCCAGTATAGGTGTACTGTATCACAGTATTTTTTTTTGACAAAGCGAAAACACCCGGTGGGTTGGGGTGGGGAAGAACATGGAGGTGTGTAAAAAAAATTTATAGCTGTCGGGAGTTGGTGTAAAGAAAGTTAATAGTGTGCCGCGCGGGCGGCTGTTTCTCTCCCGGTGGTCAGCGCCAGTATTTTTTGTTGAACGGTACGGCGCCGCTGTATCTCCTGATGACCTGCGACCCGGAAGAGCGGACCGTGACGGCATAACAGATGTCGTTGTTGCGGTTTGCCAGGTAGATGGTGCCGCTGTTGGACGTGCCCCGGCTGTTGAAGGTGATAAAGGAACGCTGGACGCAGGGGGCGCCGGACCAGTTTGCGGCGGCATTGCCGGTTCCCGGTTTGACGCCGTGCCCGTAGTCGTTGAAGTTGACGGAAATTTCACCCGTGTAGGCGCCGTCCCCGTCAAGGTCAATATACGGCTCCCCTCTGTTGTAGGCGCCGTCCCCGTTCAGGTCGGTGTAGGTGTCCGTGGCCGACGGGGTGTAGGTTCCGTCATTGTTTAAATCGATGAAGTATGAAGACGTCTTGAAGCGGACCCGGACCGGCCGGTTGGTGGCAATCGCGGTCCGGCGCGCAAGCTGCAGTGTACCGAAGAGGTCGCGGGCCGCGGCCTTGAGTGTTGCGTTGGCCCTGGCCGAGAACAGGGAGGGACCTCCAAGGGCCGCGACAACCGCAATGACGGAAAGCGACACCATGATTTCGGTCAGGGTGAACCCCTGTGGGCTTGCGCCGGGCAGACGACGTTTTTTCACGGCAATGCCTTGCTTCTTCATGTTCGGTATCTTATTGTTGATCTGTCATGAAGTGTATCGCATGCATGACGTGATGTCAAATGTTATGCTGTATGGGGTGTGGTAGTAAGCCGGCGTCCTGCTGGAAGGAGATGGTCCGCCCGGAAACAGGGGGCTCGGGCGGCTGACCGGGAGCAGGTCAGGGGGAGATGTTGTATTGTTTTATTTTGCTCAGAAGTGACGGGTAGCTGATTTCGAGCAGGGCCGCGGCCCTGCTTTTGTTGCCGCCGGTCGCGGCAAGGGCGCGGGAGATGAGGCGCTGTTCCAGGAGTTTTCCGGCCTTTTTGAGAGAGTGGCCGCTGAATAACAGGGCCTGGCCGGGATCGGCGTCCTGGCCGCTGTCGTGTTCAAGGGGGAGGTCCCGGCCGTTAATGGTGTCGCCGCCCGCCATGATAACCGCCCGTTCAATGGTGTTTTCCAGTTCGCGGACGTTGCCCGGCCAGGGATATTCGACCAGGCGGGCCAGGGCCGGGGGAGCTATTGTTTTTACCGCTGTTTTCAGTTTTGCATTGACCCGCTTCAGGAAATGGCTGGCCAGAATCGGGATGTCTTCAGAGCGTTCCCGCAGGGGGGGGATATGAATTTCGAGGACGTTGAGACGGTAGTAGAGGTCTTCCCTGAACCGCCTTTCCCGGACCTCTTCAGCGAGGTTTTTTGCGGTGGCGGCAATGATCCGGACATCAACCGGGTGAACCTTGCCCGAGCCCAGGGGGCGAATTTCATTTTCCTGGAGAACCCGCAGGAGTTTGACCTGCATGTCCAGGGGCAGTTCGCCGATTTCGTCAAGAAAGAGGGTGCCGCCATCAGCTTCGACGAAAAGCCCCTTCCTGTTCGCGTCCGCCCCGGTAAAGGCGCCCTTGATGTAGCCGAAGAATTCGCTCTCAAGGAGGCTTTCCGGAATAGTTCCGCAGTTCACCGCGACAAAGGGTTGGCTGCCGCGGGGCGAGTGCGCGTGCAGGCCGCGGGCCACCAGCTCTTTGCCGGTGCCTGATTCGCCGGTGATCAGGACCGTGGTGCTGAAGGGCGCGACTTTGCGGGCCAGGTCAAACACTTCTCTTATTTTTCGGGACCTGCCGACCATGGCGCCGAAATCCGCCTCGCCGTGGAGCGCCTCTATCTCCCGGCGCAGCAGGGTGTTTTCCCGACGGAGCGTCTCGCGCTCTTCCGCTTTTTTCAGGGTCAGGAGCACCTCGTCAACCTTGAACGGTTTGGATATGAAATCATACGCGCCGGCCTTGATTGCCGCCAGCGCGGTGTCGATTGTGCCGTAGGCGGACATCATGATAACGGTGGAATGGTCCAGGAGCTCCCGGGATGCCCGGAGAAAGGCCATGCCGTCCATCCGGGGCATCCGCACGTCACACAATATATACGTGTAGTTTTTTTTCCTGATCAGCTCCAGCGCTTCCAGGCCGTTCTCGGCCGTGTCGACCAGGTAGCCGTTTCCCTCCAGCAGCGTTTGCAGCATGTGGCGCATGTTCTCTTCGTCGTCGATGACCAGCAGGCGCTGTTGTTTGTCCGTTTCCACGATGGGCTCCCGGAAGGTTTCAGGTGTCGGCATGGCCGGTCTGGTTCTGCGGAAGGATAATGCTGATCTCGGTCCCTTTCCCGGGCTGGCTCCCGGCGGTTATTGTTCCGCCGACGGACTCGACAATGGAGAGGGAGACCGATAGGCCCAGGCCGGTTCCCCTGCCCGGCTCCTTGGTCGTGAAAAAGGGGTCAAAGATATTGTTGAGCTGGGCAGGAGGAATGCCGACACCGTTGTCGCTGATGATGATCAGGAGCTGGTCGCCGGCATCGGCGGTCTCGTTGCGGGTGGCAATGGATATTTCACCGGGAAAGTCCCTGCCGCGTTCCTGAATCGCGTCTGCCGCGTTGAGGAGGCAGTTGACCAGGACCTGGCGGAGCCCTTCCCTGTCTCCGGCGACAGTGTCGTTGGCGGCATGGAACTCGGCCCGGAAAGAAATGGAATGCATGTTCCGGCGCTGTCGGAACAGGGTGATAATTTCTTTAAGCAGGTCATGTCCGCTTACCTGTTCGTGGCTACGGGGCGAGGTCCTGGAAAAATCCAGGAGTTGGCGGATAAGATTGTTGACCCGGCCAAGTTCGTCCTGCGCCCGTTTGACGAAATCTCTTCTGCTTGCGGGATCAAGAGTCTCCCTGTTGAGAAGTTCGAGGTACCCCTGGATGATGCCCAGCGGGTTGCCGATTTCGTGGGCCAGGCCCGCCGAGAGGCGGCCGACGGTGGCGAGATTTTCCGTGCGGAGCATCTCCTTCCTGGTGTTTGTGAGCTCGGCGTTGGTCGCTTCAAGGGAGGCTATGGTTTCGCGGAGGTTGTGCCGGTCCTGTTCTATTTTTCTGATCATCCGGTTCAGGGAGGCCGTCAGTTGGCCGAATTCCCCTCCCGGGTTTTCGGCGGCAAGGGGATAGTCGTCGGTAATGTCGTACTGCTCGGCAAGTGTCACCAGCCGTTCGACCGGTTTGACGGTTGACGTGACGAGCCGAAAGAACCCGATGGCGACCAGGAAGATGGCATTGAGCAAGAGGTACATGTACAGGGCCTTGCGGGCCTCCCGGATTTTTCCGTAGACAGGGGCCAGGGGAGTTGAGATCCCCAGGGCGCTGGCCGGGACCCTGTCGCCGGTGGGGATCGCCACGAGAAGGCGACCGGGGCGCCGGGTGGGAAAACCGCTAACCGTACCGGAAGTCCTGACAAGGTTCTCCTGGCTCTTGCGGGACGACTGGACAAGAGAGGCGAGTTGGTTGTCCGCCGCGCATGAGGTGTCGATTATGCGGCGGGTGACGTTGTTTTGGGCAAAAATCAGGCAGTCCGCGTTAAGCCGTGAGATGCGATAATCCGGGGCGGCAAGTATGTCGGGGAGCGCGGTCGGTTCTCCCGGTGCCCGCTTTGCGTTGGCGGTGACGCATTCCAGAATGTCGTGGATTCTCTTTGCTTCCGCCTTGATCAGCGAGCGTTGCCAGAAAACAGTCATGACAAAGCCGGCAAGCACCATGGCTGTTCCAAGCAGCAGGGTAAGGGTGAGGGTTATTTGGAGTTTCAGCCCGGTCCTGATCATAATGTTCAAGTACGGTGGCTGTATGAGGCGTTCATTGATTCGGGCTCCTGGCAAAAAGTGTCACGGGCCGGTGCCGTAAATTGTCAAAAATGTATTGACCGTTCTGGCTCAAAAGATATAATGATTCCATAAGAAGAAAAAAAGGATCATTTTTATTAAACATTAGGGATGATTGAAAAGCAACCGGATTTGACATTAAGCAAGCGGCCTGACCTGGCACAAACATTGCTTGAATAGTAACTGTGAAGGAACGTTGTTACGTTGGAGGTCTTTGTTCATCAAAACCAATAAAAAGGAGACAGACAATGAAGTTGAACCAGATGAGAAAAAGAGCTGATGAAAAGGGTTTTACCCTGATCGAGCTGATGATCGTTGTGGCCATCATCGGTATCCTGGCGGCCATCGCCATCCCGAACTTCCTGGGTATGCAGGAAAAGGCGAAGAGACGCGCTATTGAGGAAGCTGCCACATCATCGAAGTCAGAGTTGCACAGCTGGCTGGACGCTACTATTAAAAATGAATCGGGTGTCATTGATCTGGATGGTGACGGAATTGCAACGACCTCCGAGGGACCGGTTGCGGCACGCACTAATGTCGTCGGTTCCTGGATCGCAGCGTTTTACTCCAAGAAAGGCCAGATCCAGTATTCGCCCTGGTTCGGTACGCGGGCGATCTTTACAATTGGCGCGGCTCCGGTTTCCGGTGTGATTGTCTTCAGCCGGGTCAACAACAATCGTGGTATCAGGATTTACGGATACAACAAGGCCGGTGAGACTATTTATCAGGATTCTGTATCCGTTGATTAATTTTCAGTGTTTAAAAGTGTATCAACAAAAAAACCATCCGCGCGGATGGTTTTTTTGTTGATACCTGCCCGAGGTGTCTGAGGTGAGCGGCTCCAAAGGTTTTACCCTTATTGAGTTGATGATCGTTGTGGCCATTATCGGCATTCTTGCCGCCATCGCTATTCCCAGTTTCCTGGGCATGCAGGAAAAGGCCAGAAGACGGGCGATGCACGCATCATCGGCCGCGGTCAAGGCCGAACTTCATAACTGGTTGTCCTCGACGGCGACCAATGACCTCGGAGTCGTGGACGTCAACGGTGATGGACTGGTGACTCCCGGTGAGGTTCACATAGGCTTGCCGACCGTTGCGCAATCATGGCTGGCAGCCTTGATCGCGAAGAAAGGTGGGGAAGTCCCCCGTTCCCCATGGAATCCCGCCAAACCCTTATTTTCCATCGGGCCCGGCGTCCTTGCCGGTACGGCTCAGATTACGCTGAGCGCCGTGAACAACGGACGTGGCATAAAAATTATTGCCATGGATCGGGATGGAGTTGATCTAATGACAGACAGTGTATCTATCGAGTAGGGATGTGTAACTTGTCGGTTTCGCAAAAAGTAGCGAACCCGACGGAACAAAGTGGCAACTTTTTTGATTTTTCGTTATGCCCGGCAAATATTTACGATTTTTTACGAGGTCATCATTTTTGGCGAATCCGACAAAATTAGTTGATGGACTATAAGGTGGGCGCAATGAATATACAAAGAGGAAATTGTCGCGGGTTCACGATTATTGAACTTATGATTACGGTTGCAATTATCGCAATCCTGGCGGCTATAGCCATTCCAAGTTATCTTGGGGTTCAGAAAAAAGCCGCCCGCAACGAAGCCAAGGCAAATCTGGAAGCCGTCGCACTCGCCCTGGAGGGGTACATGGCCGAGAATAATGATTATGGGGCGGCCGGTGTGTACACATATTTCTGCGGGCCAAACTGCACCAAAAGTTCTTTTAACCACGCCGCTCCGATCGGAACTATAGCAAATCTCGGTGGCGGGTATAATTATAACTATCAGATCACGGTAACCACTGCACCTTTCTTCACCATAACCGCGTCGCCGAGGGGTGATGGTCGGGTCGCGGGTGACGTGGCTCCATTCGTCCAGTCAGACGGAACCAGGGGACCGGCGGGATTCGGCTGGTAACCATCGTCGTTGCTTGCCGCATTTCCGGCCGCCGGTCTTTTTCCTGCAAATCAGCATGTTTCAGCACGTGTTTGCATCTGTCGATAAGAACAGCCCTGTCAGGAATTTGGTTTTGTAAGGCGACAACCTCGTTTGGTTGTTTCTGAAAATCGAATCCTTAATTTTTTTTAAAAATCACTCCTCCTGTCAATGCAGCCTTCACACAACTCCACAACCAGTTATATTCATATATTCAGTTTCCTTCTCCTGGCGTTGAGTGTCTGGATGAGTTACTCTGGAACGCTTCATTCGTCGTGGCAGTTTGACGACATGCCGAATATCGTCAACAACGAAAAAGTACAGATCAGCAGCTTTACCTGGGAAGAGATCAAAAAAACCTTCCATGCGCATGGGTCTGGAAAAATTACTCGGGCGGCCTCTTTCTTTTCTTTTGCTCTTAACTACCTGATGACAGGCAAGGACCCGGTCAGTTACCATATTACGAATATAACCATCCATATTGTCTGTGCCTTTTTTGTCTACCTCGTTTTTTTGCAGATTTTAGAGATCTTGCACCCTGGCTGGCGCTGTCGTTTTTTTTCATTGCGCGATATAGCCTTGCTTGGAGCATGGCTTTGGGCCATGCATCCAATTCATACCCAGGCGGTTACCTATATTGTTCAACGCATGGCCTCAATGGCGGCCATGTTTTACATGATAGCTTTCTACTGTTATCTGCACTTTCGCCGTAATCCGAAGAGTTTACAAGGAACAATCTTTCTTCTGGCGGGTCTTGTCTTTTGGATAATCGCTTTGTTTTCCAAGGAAAACACGGTGTTGCTGCCGTTTGTGATATTTGTTTCCGAAGTCGCTTTTTTTCAACTTTCATCTCAGAAAATCAGAAAATATTTTCTTTATACCCTCGTGATTGTTGTCGTGGTCTCCCTTTGCGCGTTTTTGGCAATGCGGGGCAATGTAGTCAGTTATACGGAATATCTCTACAGGGACCGGCCCTTTACCATGTGGGAACGGCTGATTACAGAGCCGATAATACTGTTTCGCTACCTCGGCCTGCTGCTCTATCCCATTGCGGATTTTTTGTCCCTTGAGTCCGACATCGTAGCTTCTCGCGGACTGCTGGATCCTCCAGTGACACTCCTGGCGAATATCTCGTCTCTTGCCTTGATATCGTTGGGGATTGGGTATCTGCGCAAATACCCTTTGCTGTGTTTTGCCGTCCTGTTCTTCTTTATCAACCATCTTGTTGAGTCAAGTTTCATCGGGCTTGAGTTGTATTTCGAGCACAGAAACTACCTGCCTTCGATGTTCCTGTATCTTGTTGTGGCCTTTTATTTTGCCAAGGCATGCAATTATTATTTAACACGCAGCAAGCTGTTTATGAGCGGGGTGCTGCTCGTTGCCGGTACAGTGACCTTGATGAGTGAGGGAAGCGCCACATACCTGCGCAATGATGTCTGGGAAACAGAGTTCAGCCTGCTGACCGAGGTGGCTGCAAAGAATCCGTACAATATACGACCGATTATTTCTCTTGGCGCCAAAAGCATTGCGCGAGGCAAGCTGGATGACGCTCTGGAGTATCTCAAAAAAAGTGAGAAGTTGTACAAGCAGAATCCGGATAGATACCAGAAAGAGTGGGGGGGGCTCCTGTATTATAACGCAGGCATAATACACCTCAGGCGCAGAAATTACGAAAAGGCAGTGCAGTTATTACTGAAGTCGGCGGAGTTTAATGACAAGAGCATGGAAACACACGCAAATCTTGCCTACTTGTATTATAAGCTTGAGGACTATGAAAACGCGACTAAAGCGTTCATAAATGCTATTCAGATACGGCCTGACAAGTCTGATTTATACAATATGTTTGGTCGTATGCTGTTTGATGAGAATAAGCTTGATTTAGCTGTTGATGTTTTGCAAAACGGGATCGATGTTGAACCCACCAGGGAGATTCAAATGAATCTTGTGGCGACGTACCTGAGGCAGGGGAATGTGAGCAAGGCGAAACAGGTGTTTTATTCTATCCCTTATGACAACAAGGACATAATATATCTACTGTATAGGCTGGATCTTTTCGGGCACGATAATCCAGCAGTATTGCAGAGAATCGTACAGATTCTTATTTCCAGGAAGATTGATTATTGTACCTGGAGGAATAAAATTATTAAAAACGATCATCCAGGATTAATCTATCCTGAAAGGTTTGCTTCCTTTGAGGGGGATCTGCGTGCCTCTTATATTAAAGAACTCGCCGGCAGGCAGGAACAAATCGGGAAAAAAATCAAGAGTGCTGAAAGATGTGATGTACAGTCGGAAGAGATTGGCGATGAAGGTTGATCCGCAACGGCTTTACGTGTTGATTTGTATCTGATCAGGGGCACCGCATCTTCGCACAGGCGCTCTTGCCCGCATAGTCGGCTATAGCGGGCAGTCGCGACCGTGCGAAGATGCGGTGTCTGTGACAAGTTGCGTTGATTTAGGGGTCCTTGTTTATGTATGAAAATAAAAAGATAGCTGTTGTTATCCCCGCCTTTAACGAGGAATTGCTGATCACAAAGGTAATTGGCACGTTGCCTGGTTTTGTCGATTTTATAGTCGTGGTTGACGACGCGAGTACCGACCGGACCGTAGGCGTTGTAACGGGCCTTGAGAGAACAAATCCAAAGGTGGTCCTTGTGCGGCATGCTGAAAATGCAGGTGTGGGCGCGGCCATTGCGACCGGCTATAAATGGGCCCGCGACAACAGTGTTGATGTCACCGTGGTCATGGGGGCTGATTTTCAGATGGACCCGGCGGATCTGCCCCGTATTATTGAACCGGTGTGTCGGGGTGAGTGCGACTATACCAAGGGCAACAGGCTTTTTCGCGGCGAGTCCTGGGCGATGATTCCCAGGTACAGGTACATCGGTAACTCTTTCCTGTCATTGCTGACAAAAATCGCTTCCGGCTACTGGCATGTAGCTGATTCGCAGAGCGGTTATACGGCCATTTCCCTTGCGGCCCTCAAAGCCATTGATCTCGATTCAATTTACCCCCGCTACGGCATGCCCAATGACCTGCTTATCAAGCTGAATATTGCCAGCTTCAGGGTACGGGATGTCTCAATTCGGCCCGTGTATAATGTTGGCGAGAAGTCAGGGATTAAAATCAGAAAAGTTATGTTTACCATTCCCTGGATACTGTTCAAGGGGTTCTGGAGGAGGATGTTTGAGAAGTATGTCATCCGGGATTTTCATCCCCTGGTTTTTTTCTATATCCTGGGTGTCTTTTTTCTCTTGGTCACTGTTATTTTTGGTATACAGATCGTGTATCATAAAATGATTTTTGATTTTTTCCCGCCGGTACGGTCGCTGGCCATGATGTTTTCCTTTGTCAGCGCCAGCCAGTTTGTCCTTTTTGCCATGTGGTTTGACATGGAGGTGAACAAAGACTTGAAATAATTTGGCCCTGACTGCCGTTTTGCAAAAGAAACTTCCGCCTATGTTCTGATAAAAACAAGTATTCTTTTTGTCTGGTTGACAGCCCAGTCCGTCCCGGCTGAAACAGCCCATTCCAAGGGGCCTTTGCTCCATCGATTAGGGTGGGTGAGAATGCACATATTGTTTTTTTCGTTGTTGTTTATGTGTTGAATGAGTTGGTCTGTGGTGGAAAGCAAGGGGGTTTGGGCATTTTTTTGGACATGGTCCCGAATATTATATTTCCCTGGATGCCAGGTTCTGCCGGTGTCGGAAAAGTATTGGATGTATTCGTAGTTGATTGAAATATAGCATTCGCCGACAAGGTCAAACTGCCGGAGCGTTGCGTGGCGCCATAATTCCCTGTTGTCCCAGGGAAGCAGGGGCCTTCCGTGCATGCTCACCGTGTGGACCTGGCATATTTGACGAAACGCTTCAAGTTCTTCTTTAAAAAGAGCGATTGCCTTTTTCATGTTGCCACGACATTTGGAGAGTGTTTCATAATGGTACCCGACCTCATGTCCCAGTGCGCTGATTTCGTGGATGATTGCAGGGTCAAAAATACCTTTGACATACCTGAAGTAATAGGTGGACCGTAGACCTTCTTCGTGTTCCAGCTTGGCCATGCGTAAAGCAGTGGACGGCCTTCGGTCAACATCGTGCCGCAAAACCACTGTTTTGGCGGGAATGGTTTTGGCGCGTAAATACTCGTTAACGGTTAAAATCGTATAGAATTTTTTTCGTAACGTGCTACAAATGTGTTTGTATGTGCGGAGAGTGAAATCCATCAACTTGTTTTGTCTGGTTGTTTTTCATGAACAAGGGACTCAAGATACTTTTTGTTTCAACCGGGCGCTGTGGTACGACTCGTTTAACTGAAATATTGCAGAGTTATCTCCCGCCGGAATGCATGGTTGTTCATCAAACCAGGTTTTCGCACCTGGCTAACGTTATCGGAAACATACAGTATCATTTTCCTTTGGGCGAAACACCAGGTAATTTTATTTACAACAAAATGACCAGACCGGTTCCGGGGGAAAAGAATTTTGTTTCGGTAGATCCCCTGTCACCTATGATAGTTCCGAGTGCGCTTATCAAGTCTGATAAAACATATATCATTCACATCGTTCGGCAACCGGATGAGTTTGCTGTTTCGATGTACAGGCTGACCAGAAAGAAAAAAAAGAGTTTTATAGCGCATAATTTTATTCCTTTCTGGCAGCCGTATCTTTTTCCCCTTGAGAACATTCTGAGCAGGAATATACTTGCAAAATACCGGTATATCCATGGGAAGAAAAATGATTTCTTTGTCCATAAATTCTCAGGTAATCCGAATTATATTAAGATTTCCATGGACAAAATATTTCGACCGGATGTCCTTGCCGATCTGTTTACTGATATTCTGGGCGTAAAAATTGAAATTCCCCCACATGAATTGCTGAAGAAAACAAACCAATCCTGACATGAACAGAATTGATTCGGCACTCGAAAAAATACGTTTTATTTTTTTCTGGCTGAAATTTTTTTATCCAAAAGCGGTTGGATTGCCTCTCTCTTTTCAACTGTATTTCTTTTTTCCCCAAAAAGTGCTGCGCATAAACGGGAGGGTCCCGTGGCCTGTTCATCCAACCAGCCGTGTATTGTTCCATAAAAATATTCAGGTGGGCAACAGGTGTACGCCGGGAATGAATTCCTGCTGCTATATCCAGGCTCGAAACGGAATCATTTTGGGTCATAATGTCAGAATAGGGCCGGGTGTCGGGATTATCAGCGCCGGTCATGCAATGGATGACTACGATGTCCATGAAGAGCAGGCGCCGGTCGTCATCGGCAATAATGTCTGGGTGGGGATGAATGCTGTCATTCTACCCGGAATTACTATCGGAGATAATGTGGTCATCGGGGCGGGGGCTATTGTTACTGAAGATATTCCGCCAAACTCCATAGCAGCCGGGAATCCTTGTAAGGTAATCAAAGCAAAGCCTTCCTACAAGGGGTTCGATTATTCGTCATTGGCAGGCCGGCCTGGTACATGAATCGAATTCGAGCAAAGTCCGTGTCTCTCGTGTTATCTGGCGTTCTTTCTATTGGTATAGTAATCGCCGCCATCTATTACAGAAAAGATATTGGGGAGGTGATTCGTCAAACAGACTTTTTTTGGGTGGCGGCCGGCGCATTGTGCTATGGTTGTAATTATTTTTGCAGGTCCTGGCGCCTATGGATGTATACGGAAAGGTTGGGTGCGCTGTTTCCCTCTTATTTGAGAATTACAGGCCTCCACGGCTTTAACTCATACTTTCTGCCGATGCGGAGCGGAGACCTGACCCTTCCTTTTTTACTGCGATTATATGCCGACGTTCCCTTGACCCTGGGAAGTAGAGTCCTCCTCAGGGCACGAATGCTGGACGTAAGCTCTCTTGGATATTTGTTAATTTTTGCTACTCTTTTCACCCCCTCAGCAATCTCCTCCTCCTGGAGGGGATTGCTGTTGTGCGCTGGTATGGGGTTTGTAGCTTTCCCATACGTGGCCGTTAATATGGTTCGCAGGGGCGCCGGGATGACAAAAGCGAGACTTCGGCGAATTGTGGGGGGCATGCAGCCTTCATATCCTGATTTTCGGGAAACTGTGATCAGCCTGACAATCTGGTTCTGGATTGGATGTACTATCTTTTGCGTAATTCGTTCGCTCGATATCCCTCTTTCGTTTTATGATGTGTGGTTTCTGGTTGCGATCCAGCTGCCGCTTCAGATACTTCCTGTCCAGGGGCTCGCAAATTCAGGAAATCATGAGGTTGGATGGGTTTTCGCTCTCAGCCTTCTCGGTGTTCCTCCTTCACAAGGCTTGCCGATGGCTCTGGCATCACATGTTGTTTTTGTTCTTTACGCAGTTTTGCTCGGCGGCATGGTATTATTGCTCCCGTCAGCAAAAAATGCCGCGGCATCATGATCTGATGCCCAGCACGTTGCCCCCTGATACGGTAGTCCTGAATCCGTTGCCGGACAGTATTGTTTCAACAGTATTGTAAGCATATTTTCCATCTCTCTTGTAAAGGGCTGATACGAGAATACGTTTTGTTCGCGGAAGTGTTCTTTTCATTCCCTTTAAGGCTTCCAGTTCTGCTCCGTTGACCTGTATTCTGATAAAGTCGATGGAATCAATTTTCAGGTCGTGTAGAATATTATCAATAGAATCACAGCTGATGGTATGTTGCTCAACATCTTTAACTACATTGTCAACGAGACTGGCCCTTTGTCGTCGTTCACGTGATATTTGCATTTCCAGGGGAGCATTCCATATCCCTTTGGGCACAATGGTAATGTTTTTGATGTCATTGGCGCTGACATTTGCGCGGAGTATCCGCCGGTTTTCATTTATTGGCTCAATTGAAATAACTCTTCCGGTCTCACCAACGATTTCTGAGGCTTTCATAGAGTAATAGCCAAGGTAGGCACCGCATTCAACGACGGTTTCCCCCGGTTTGTAGTCATAAA
The DNA here is from genome assembly GCA_024278495.1 of Deltaproteobacteria bacterium. Classification (GTDB taxonomy): domain Bacteria; phylum Desulfobacterota; class Desulfobulbia; order Desulfobulbales; family Desulfobulbaceae; genus UBA10518. The sequence goes on along the minus strand of JAJRTB010000246.1, from coordinate 2,523 downwards.
ACTTTCCTGACCGCAGTGGTGATGACTGAGTGCCACGATATCTGAAAATAATGTCTAGAGCGATTCGGAATGCATACGGTTGAAGATTTTTTTTGGCATCCTTGGTTAACAGATATTTGTAGATGAACTCCTCTAAGCGCGAGGGCCTGTAGCCATAAAATATTTTGTCCGTGGCGAGTCTGACGAACGGAAAACCTGTATCGTCAATGCCGGACTGAACAATAGACAGTCCCGTAACCTGGGCACTGAGCTGCAGAGGCCTGTACACCTGCAGTACATCCTTTACGCTTGATGGAAGGACTTTTCGGGCAAGATGGCTTAGCATTGTTTTCCCTGTTCAGTATTTGTTTCGGATTCGTAAAAAGTTACAATTCCGAGGTAATGAAAACGCAGGGTTATTACCCCCGTGATCAAGATACCTTTTTACGGGACGACAGTAATCGAGTTACCCCGAAGGATGTATTTTTCATGGGTATGTGGGCATGTAACCTCGCCATTTCCTTTGGCGGGCAGATCAAGCTTCTCGCCGAACCGGCTCATCCAGCCGATCTGGCGGGCCGGGTTGCCGGCCACCAGGGCAAAGTCGGGAACATCCTCTTTTATCACAGATCCCGCCCCGACAAAGGCGTAGCTGCCGATGGTTACCCCGCAGACGATGGTGCAGTTGGCGCCGAGGGTGGCGCCTTTTTTTACCAGGGTCTTGCGGAACTCCTTTTTCCTCGGGAACTCGCAGCGGGGGTTATAGACATTGGTAAAGACCATGCTGGGGCCGCAAAAGACATAGTCCTCCAGTTCCACTCCTTCATAAATCGAGACGTTGTTCTGTATTTTGCAGCCGTTACCGATTACCGCCCGGGGACCGATCGTCACATTCTGGCCGATGTTGCAGTTCGCGCCGATGCTTGAGCCGGGCATGACATGGCTGAAGTGCCAGATTTTTGTCCCCTTGCCGACAAACGCTCCCTCGTCAACCACGGCGGTCTCGTGGTGGAAGAAATCAGGCCGCGCCGCCTCTGTCACGGTTATTTTACAGTCGGTTTCCAGGGCCTGTTGGCAGTGGTTCAAAATTGACAGGACCCGTAATCCCTCGTGCCCATCGGTATAGGGCGGGGTCCTGGTCCTGATCGCGTCCAGGAAGGCCTGGCATTCCGCCCGCAGGGGTTCGCTTTCCTCAATCTCGACGATCCGGGCGTCGGCCTTGTGGGCTACCGGGACGTTGCCTTCCCATTCCACTGTGTGCGGGTACAGGGTCAGTTTTTCCGCCCAGGGCGCGGTGTCGTCAAAAACCGCCATTTTTTTGTCGCCGACCACAACAAGTTTCTGCTCCTTGAAGGGGTGGAGCCAGGAAACAAAGATATGGGCCTGGATGCCGCTGGCAAAGTGGAGCAGGGTGACCGTGGTGTCGGCGATCCGCTGGTGGAGAAAGTTGCCGCCCTGGGCCTGGATGGAGACCGGCATTTCTCCGGTCAGACCAAGAATAACGGATATGTCGTGGGGGGCGAATGACCAGAGGACATTTTCTTCCCGTCTCAATTTGCCGATGTTCAATCGGTTCGAATAGATGTAGCGGATCCGGCCGAGTTCGCCCGCGTCAATCAGCTTTTTCAGGCGCAGGACGCCGGAATGGTACCAGAGCAGGTGCCCGACCATAAGAATGCGGTTATGCTCCTCTGCCAGCTGGTTCAATTCCGCGCCGTCTTTTTCGTCCAGGCAGAGCGGCTTCTCAACGTACACGTCCTGGCCGGCCAGGAGCGCTTCCCGGGCCAGGGAGGCGTGGGTAGCGGCGGGTGTGGACAGCACAACCCCCTGCACTTCGTTGGCCGCCAGTACCTCGGCAAAGGCGGTCATGCCAATGGTGCCGGGATATTCCCTGGTGAAATAATTCACCGCGTTTCTGTTGACGTCACAGATCGAATGGAGCGCGTCCAGGTTGTAAAAATTCCTGACCAGGTTTTTGCCCCAGTAACCGGTTCCAATAACACAGATGTTTTGCATTGCTGTTCCTTTTCGCGCGAAAATTGATGACGATCATTCCTTATCCTCTCGCAAAGGGCAGGGAAAGGCAATATTTTTGTCGGCATAAGTTCGTATACGGTCTCCTGTTGCGTCAGCGCTGTTCCCCGCAGAGGTAGGTCCCCCGGCTCGGGCTGATGATCAGGCCCTGGGTTTTGAGGCTTCGGAGGATGACGTAGATGCGCGAGACGGGGATGGCGGTGATGTCGGCCAGGTCCCGGGCGCTTATGCCGTCCGGGCCGCTCGCCTCGATGCAGTTATGCACCAGGATCGCGTCCTGACCGGGACCTTCTTTTTTTTTCCCTGGCCTGCGGGTTGCCGCCGTGGTTTTGGGGTGTCCGGTTTGTTTTTTCCGGGGTGCCTCCGGCGGGGGGAAATCGTCCAGCTCCAGGCCGAACAGCTCGCCGAGCTTGTCGTCACTGATTGTCCCGGTAGCTGTTTTGTGATCCTGATTGATAACCGCGTCGGCCCGGTCCCGCGCGGCCCGTCCGACCAGCTCTTCCATATCGA
>JAJRTB010000245.1 GCA_024278495.1 Deltaproteobacteria bacterium | reverse complement strand
CGGTCAAAGAGGTAGTCGTTCTGGACATAGCTGAACACCAGGTTGTCGTCCTGAAGCAGGAAGATGGAGCCGGCTTCGGCCTGGGACAGGCGGCGGGATTCGGTCAGAATAGCGTCCAGGATGGTATCGACATCCTTGAGGCTGTTGAGATCGTCGATTATTTTCAGGATCGAAGAGACTTCTTCGCTGGAATATGGCGGCTCGGTCATGGGTCGCGGGCTCACGGGAACTGATTGTGTTGTTTTCGTAACTCTACCACATCTTGTCTGCCCCGGACAGACAGGGGGTGCCTTGTCAGATGGGCGGGGCAATGGTCACCAGGATGCGCATGTCGGTATCAGCCCTGACCCCGTGCGGCTCCCTGATATCGGACACCAGAATATCACCGACTTTTGCCGGAATGGCGGTTTCGTTGTCGCCGAGAAAGGCGCCTTCGCCCTCAATGACCAGGATGCTTACCTGGCCGTCCAGGTCATGGGAGTGGACCGGAAAAATCCGGCCGGCCGTGATGTTGAAGTTGATGATCTTGAAGAACTCCGAGTCATGGATGACGAAATTCTGCATTCCGAGCGGGTTGAACTTGCGGGTCGTGTCCAGATCATACTTTTCCATTTCTGTTCCTCCGGCTTGATGGTTCAGCGGGTTTGCATGTGTAATTGTACAACCTATTTCACAGGATAGGCAGGTTTTTTTTGAGTTGGTCCAGGGGATAGTGGGTGCCGCGCCAGACAATGCCGTTTTTGCGCAGGGTTTGCAGCATTCCGCAGATCACGATGTAGATGTTGATGTAGGGTGTCAGCAGGCTGAAGGGAACGGTTTTGAGCGTTGTGCCGGTATAGCGTGCCCCACAGGCGGCGCAGAGAAGGCGAAGGGCCGTGCACAGCAGAAAAGACAGGCGTGCGGCGCCGGAGGTCAGCAAAATCCCCCAGGGCGGCAGGACGGCCAGGGCGGCAATCACGGGCAGGGCGGCAACCACACGGGAAACCCGGAAGTCATAGAGAGCGAAGATATTTTTCATCAGGCCCGTGATCATCCGGCCTGGAGACGTGTACCATGAGACACTCAGGAATGCATGACCGGCCAGGAAATCCTGGCGGAAGCCGTTTCGCTTGATGAGTTTGCCGAGCATGATGTCGTCAATGGGATGCATGCGGATGGGTTCATGGCCCCCGATGGCCAGGTAGGCGCTTTTCCGTACCAGGTTGAAGGCCCCGACGCCGATAAACGTTTTGCTGCCCGGATCCCGTACCTTCCAGGGCCTGAACAGGGAAAACAGGGCCAGGCCGGCGTCAATGATCATGGCGTTGAGAAGCAATCCGGGAGCGGTATTTTTAAAGGTCAGCGACAGGTGGTCCTGTTTCTCGTTGACCATGAGCGTCATGGCCCGGGCCAGGGTCGAATCGGCAAAGATGATGTCGGCGTCGGTGAACAGCAGAAAATCGCCGCCGGCCCTCTTTGCTCCCAGGTACAGGGCATGGCTCTTGCCCAGCCATCCTGGCGGCAGGTCATGGATGGTCAGGATTTCAAGCTGCGGAAATTCCTGTTGCAGACCGGCCACTATGTCGCCTGTCCGGTCGGTGGAACGATCGTTGACGACGATAATTTCCAGTGAGGAGTACGCAAGGTTGAGCAGGGAGCGCAGGGCCGGCTCAATGGTGTCTTCTTCGTTGCAGGCCGGCACGATGATTGAGACCCGGGGGTGTTTTTCCGACGGCAGGGGCGGGACATCGTTCAGGTCGCGTATTTTCCCGCTCCCGACAAGGACAATGGCCAGGCCGGCCAGGTTGCAGAGCAGGATGACCAGGGCTGTAATCAGGACATAATCCACAGTCTGTTTTGTCTGGAGTTATGACGATGCCTTGACAACGGGCAATTCGTCCCAGCTGGTGGTGTAGGCCGGTGACACGTGTTCGCGGCTCATGGACCAGGATCGGTGCAGGCCTGAGGCGGCGTAACGGATCGTGTCCCGGCCCCAGCGGGCGTTGATCGAGTCCAGCGCTTCCATGACGGCGTGGTCGTCCCTGGGTGAATGGGTGAACAGGTGCTGCTGCCGCATCCCGGTCGCGTTGAGCTCGGTCAGCATGATTCCGGCCTTCCGGTACCCAAATCCCTGCCGGTAGATTGTTGCCAGCCCCCGCAGTCCCTTTTTGATCAGCAGCGGTGTGGACGAAGTGGGCCGGTCCAGGCGCAGCAGCAGGCTTTCCGAATGCTGGGGCAGGTCAGGTCGGTGCCGGTCGGTGCGCAGAAAGACATGCAGGTTGCCGGCGCGCAGCCCCTCGCTTCGCAGTCGCCGGGCCGCGGTCGAGATGTAGCCGGCCACTGCCTCGCGCAGGTCGCGCAGGGAGGTAACCGGGTATCTGAAGGAGCGGGAGCAGACCAGGGACTTGCGCGGGACCGGCTCATGGCCGATGGGAATGCAGGGGATGCCGCGCAGCTCAAAAACCGTGCGCAGGCCGACAACGGTCAGTTGTTTTCTGATCCAGGCGTCATCGCAGTTTTTCAGCTCCAGGCCGGTGGTGATGCCGTATCGCAGCAGCTTTTCACTGGTGCGGCGGCCGATACCCCAGATATCGCTGGTCGGAACTCCGGCCAGGACGGTATCTGTCAGCTTTGGATCGGTCAGGGCAAAGACCCCGTGGTGGCGGGGCTCTGTTTTCGCGACGCGGTTGGCGATTTTGGCCAGGGTCTTGGTCGGACCGATGCCGATGGAGACGGGCAGCCCCACGTCCTTTTTAATCCTGCTCCGCAGGCGCCCGGCCAGATCCGCCGCGCCGCTCTCCGGCAGCCGGAGAAAGGCCTCGTCAATGGAATAGATCTCCACCTCGGGCTCCTGTTCCTGAAGAACGGCCATAACCCGGCTGGAGAGATCGCCGTACAGGGTATAGTTGGATGAAAAGACCCGGACCCGGTGGCGCTTGATCAGCGGCCTGGTTTTGAAGTAGGGCGCGCCCATGGCAATGCCAAGGGCCTTGGCTTCGTTGGAACGGGCAATGATGCAGCCGTCGTTGTTGGAGAGCACCACCACCGGCCGACCGGCGAGTTTCGGTTGAAAGAGCCGCTCGCAGGAGACATAGAAGTTGTTGCAGTCCACCAGGGCAAAGACACTGTTCATGGCGCAAAGCGATGGATGACGCTGGTCACCACTCCCCAGATTTCGCAGCTGTTTTCCCCGGTCAGGAGCAGGGCCGGGTAGTCCGGATTTTCCGCTACCAGGCGGGTGGCGGCGCCGGTTTTTTGCAGCCGCTTGACGGTCAGCTCTCCGTTGTAGACGGCAATCACGATGCTGCCGCTGACCGCGTCCAGGGAGCGGTCCACGATCAGGATATCGTCGTGATGGATGCCGGCATTGACCATTGAGTCGCCGGCGACGCGCACGAAAAAAGTCGCGGCCGGATGCTTGATCAGCAGCTCATTGAGATCAAGTTTCCGGTCAATATAGTTTTCGGCCGGGGACGGGAATCCGGCGGATACCCCGCTGAGAAAGAGGGGCCGCGGAATGGTTGTTTTGTGTTCCAGGCCGTATATTTCGGTGATTGAGCCGTCCGTTGCCGGTATCATGCGTCTCCCTGAATAGTATTTCGAATACTGTCCGGATGAATAGTACCGCTCCTGTCCGGAATTGTCGAGCCTTGACACGGGTGTGTTGTGATACGGGGAGAGGGAGAATTCGCTTTTTCTGCAATATCTCCTTGAGAAATCGCTGAAAGATATGGTTTAATACAGTGTGGCTCCCTGATTTGTCGCATTGCTTGGCAAATTTTCGTCACGGATTCAGGACAATGAATACATATGGGAAAATGATGCGAAGAAAAATACCGGTTCTCTGTTTTTTTCTGTTTGTTCTGGGATATGCGGCAAGCGCGGCGGCCGTTGACCGTGGTTTCCGGGTCATGGCGGAAGACGGTTCGGAACCGGCGCCGTACCTGTACAAAGGTTCGTACGCCTTTCTGGTCGGTAACGGCAGGTATACCAATGGCTGGGAACCCCTGAGCGGCGCCGTGGAAGATATTGACGACGTCAGCCGGGCCCTGCGGCGGCACGGGTTTGAAATCAGTCGATACAAAAACCTGACCCGTGAACAGTTTGACCAGGCCTTTGCCGAGTTTGTCCAGACCAGGGGACAGGACCCGGATAACAGGCTGCTGTTCTATTACGCCGGCCACGGCCATACCGAGCCCATGGCCACCGGCGAGGAGCTGGGCTACCTGGTCATGGTGGATGCGCCGCTGCCCGATGTCGATCCGGTTAACTTCAGCCTCAGGAGCGTGGACATGCAGAGCCTGATCACCCAGGCCAGGATGATCAAATCCAAGCATGTTCTGTTCATGTTTGACAGTTGCTTCAGCGGTTCCATCCTCAATACGCGGGCCCTGGTCAGGAAACCCCGGTCCGTGTCCAAGTACGCAACTGAACCGGTTCGCCAGTTCATTACCGCCGGCCGGGCCAACGAGGCTGTGCCGGACCGCAGCTATTTTAAAATCGCCTTTGTCAACATGCTCGAAGGCCGGGCCGAGGAGCCGGTCAAGGATGGCGTGCTGACCGGTGAAGAGCTGGGCTGGTACATGAAAAACCAGGTGTCCATGTACAATCCGGGTCAGCATCCTCAGTACGGCAAAATCCGGGATCCACAGCTTGACAGGGGGGATTTTATCTTTGTCCTGCCCAAGGAACCGATGGATATCGAGATCCGCCTCCGTCCGGCCTCAGAGACAGCGCCTGTTTCGGTTTCGGCTGAACCGGCTGAAGAGTCCAGGCCCACGGCCCCGGCAGTTGCTTCGCCCCCGCCGGTACAGCCGTCGCCTCCACCGGTTGTGGAGACGGCCTCGCTGGAGCCGCAGAAGCGCCTCGTTCCGGCCGCTACCAAAAAGCCGGCCCCGGAACAGTCCCCCCTGACTTCGGCCGAACAACAGTACCTGAAGATGCTCAAAGAGGGCAGTTCAAGGGAACAGAGAGTTGCGGCCAAGCGTCTGTATAAAATATATCCCTATGATCCCGAGGTGCTCAAGACAGTCAACGAGGTGTTGCTGGATGAATATAACAGTGACCTGAACGACAAGCACCACATTGATGCCATGGCCTGGCTCTGCAAGCTGCTGGCCCGGTCGCAGCAGAACGAGTATATGTCCACCGTGCAGCGGGTGATGGAGACGACCGGCAGCAAGAAGATCCGGAAGCACGCCGCCAAGGCGATCAAGCAGTTTCCCGCCTACCGGGAAGAGCAGAACGAAGAGCAGAACGGGAAGGCGGACGAGAGCCTCAGCGACGAGGTCTGAGGCGCTGTTCTTCTGTAAGTGATCAGGGGCGCCGCAGATTCGCGACCGTGCGAAGATGCGGCGCCCCTGATCACTTACGGTCACTGACGCTCTTCTTCCTGGATGATGGCGTAGACCGTGACGGGCTCGTCAAATCCCTTGGCCTGAATCGTCCCGGCCGGCCGGATGCCGTCTCTGTTTTCGAGTTGTTCGCAGACCTGTTCCGAGATGAGGATCCCGCCCAGGGGACAGTTGCTCTCCAGGCGCTGGGCCAGGTTGACGTTAGAACCGATCACCGTGTAGTCCAGGCGGGACCTGGACCCCATGTTGCCGACCACTACTTCGCCGGTATGGATACCGATCCGGATGACAATGTCCATGCCGCCCTTCCGCCGCCACTCCTCCCGCAGCCTGCGGGTCCGTTTCTGCATGGCCCGGGCCGCGTCGACCGCCCTCTGTGCGTGGTCGGCATAGGGGACGGGGTCGCCGAAAAAGACCATCAGGCCGTCACCCATGTACTTGTCAATGGTTCCCTCAAAGGCAAAGACAATCTCCGCCATCTCCTCAAAGTAGCTGTTCAGGGTGTGGTGGATTTCGTCGGCGCTCCGGGTGGATGACCAGGCCGTGAACCCGGCGATATCGCTGAACAGAACGGTCAGCTTCTTTTTTTCGACCACGTTCAGGATTTCCGGCTCCCGCAGCAGTTTACGCATAACGGACGGGGCGAAATAATGGGTGAGTTTGGCCTTTTCCTGCTGAATCTGCAGGAATTGCAGGAGCATCAGGGCCGGGAGGGTCAGGCTGAAGAAGATTGCCGGCTTGATGATGTCGAGGAGAATCCGGTATTCCAGGAAGAGAATGAGCCAAAGTCCGATCAGGCCGGCAAGCAGGAGGGCTCCGGCCAGGCAGAGACGGAACCCCTTGACCAGGGATGCTGCCGTGACCAGGGCAAGGAGCAGGGTGATCATAACGATAAGGTTCGGGACCGGACCGGGTTCGTTCAGGTAAGATTCCTCCAGCGCCGAGTTGATCAGGTTGCTGTAGAGACCGCTTAAGGGAAAGTAGGAGGCAAGCGGAATCGGTCCGAAATCGCGGCCGCCGGTTGATATGTCGGAGAGAATGACCAGGGTGTCTTCCAGTTCGTCGGTCAGCTGGAGCATTCCTTCCCGGGTCGCGCCCAGATCAAGGATGGTGGCAAAGGAGTAGTGGCTGAACGAGTCGTGCCAGGGGCCGCTGAAATTGATCCGGTGGCTGCCGTCCTTTTTGATCGGGATGGCCACATCCCTGTTGCGCCCATCCGGAAACGAGGTGTTGCCCAGGATGATTGTGTTGTCGCCGGTTACCCGGATCTGCCCGGGCGGCACCCTGAGAAAGGTGGCAAGCGTCCGCAGGGCAATGGAGGCCACCGGGCCGTCCGCTGTCCTGAGCAGGAGCGGCACCCTCCGGTATACTCCGTCATGATCCGGGTTGCAGTTGATGTGCCCCAGTCCTGCCGCGGCTTCGTTCAGGGCCTGAAAGTTGGCCATGACCACAGGGCCGCTCGAAAGCGCGAGGGATGCCGCGCCGGGCAGGGGCCAGAACGTACGCTCCGGCAGGCGTACAGGCGCATGGTCTGCCGGACGGGAGTCCCTGGTGTTCAGAATAACGGGAAAATGAACAGTGCCGGCCTGCTTGACCTGGGCGGCAAGATAGGCGCAGCTTTCCCGGCTGGAGCAGGAGGGGAAAATCATGTCCACCAGAATGGCGCGGACACCGGCGCCGTTTAAAATTCTGATGACTTCGCCGTACAGGCGCGGGTCGTTCAGGGACAGGGGCAGGGATGAAATGGAGCCGTTGTCAAGATCGACATGGACGATATCCGGACTGGTCGGGCCGGGTCCCTGCCACCGGTAGGCGGTCAGAGTGAGCTGGTCGTCCAGGCGGAGCTGCCATGTTTCGAAAAAGACCGGGAAGAGCCACCAGAGGAGCTGAACCGTGACAAAGACTGTGAGGGAAACCGAGGCGTAACGGAGAAGCGCCCTGTCAGTCATGATCCAGGCGCAGGATACGGCTGTAAAATCCCGGCGCATTCACCTTGGTCACCTCAAAGGAGTCAAACAGGGCGCCGCGGGAACGGACCGTGCCGGCGATGGGCACACTGGTTTCGGTTGTCCGGGCCAGCCTGGAATGTTGCCGCCGGATACGCTTCAGCTCCTGGATAACCGCAGCCCGGCGGCTCGCGTCACCGGGCTGCTCCAGGAACTTGCCGGTCAATCGCTCCAGGCTGGTCAATCGTACCGGCGAGGCAAGGAGATACAGTTTTTCCTGGCCTCCGGGAGGAGTCAGCTCAAACCGGTCCGTGTCTGCCGGGATCCGGTAGATTCGGTCCGAGGGTGGAATTGTGTCGTAATAATCGGGTTCGCCCGGAAAGAGGAAGTCCAGGCCGCCGCCTGAATCAACGAGATAGAGGTACAGGTAGGTGCCCGGCTTCTGTTCGAGGTAGAACTGGATGGTGGTGCCGTTGGCCAGCTTCGGGACCGTGGTAAAGTCCAGGTTCCGCAGTCCCTTGTCTGTATCGGTCAGGACCGCCCATGAAAAACGGACCTGTTCCTGTGCTTCCGGTACGCCGGGCGCCAGAAACAACCCCGCGCCCATTATCAGCAGCAGAATGGAAAATTTTACCTGCGTGATCATGTCTGTCTCCTCCCTCCTTTGATGAGCATGGAGGCGCCCTGAAAGAACGGCATGGAGCCCCTCCGGTATATGGCATTGTCCTGAATCCGTGACGAAAATTCGCGGCTTTGACAACTAACGTATTGAAAAAGTGAAATATTTGTTCTCTCGTTCAATCAGACGAGTTCTCACTCGACATCGCCCTTCGGGGCGAACGCTCACGGATCCAGGATTGTGTGTCGGATTCACAAAAAGTCTGGTATGAATATGGCCAACACCGTCATGATTGTGAAAAAAATATTTCAGCTATTTCTTAACAGGATATACTCCGGGGTTGCCTCCTGTCAACTCTCTGTTTT
>JAJRTB010000244.1 GCA_024278495.1 Deltaproteobacteria bacterium | reverse complement strand
ATACTGGAGGGACAGATGGCTGACGTAATTGATTACACCATCCACGGCCACGAAATGCAGATCCTTGAGATTGAACTGGATCCCGGCGAGGCTGTCCGGGCCGAGGCCGGCGCCATGATGTTCATTGAAGAAGGCATTGAAATGGAAACCGGAACCGGCGGCGGCCTGATGAGCGGACTCAAGCGCATGGTTACCGGTGAGAGTTTTTTTATAACCACCTTCACCCACAAGGGAAGCGGTAAGGCCCATGTGGCGTTCGGAGCCCCCTATCCCGGCAAAATCGTTCCGCTTGACCTTGGCAAGGTTGGCGGCACCTTCCTCTGCCAGAAGGACGCGTTTCTCTGCGCCGCCCAGGGAATCGAAATAGACGTCGCCTTTACCAGGAAGTTCGGGGCCGGCCTGTTCGGCGGCGAAGGCTTTATTCTCCAGAAACTGACCGGTGACGGTCTCGCCTTTATCCATGCCGGCGGCACCATAGTGGAGCGTGAACTGGCCCAGGGTGAAACCCTGCGGGTCGACACGGGCTGTCTGGTCGCGCTGGCCCCAACTGTTGGCTATGACATCCAGATGCTTGGTGGTTTCAAGAACATGCTGTTTGGCGGTGAAGGCCTGTTTCTTGCCTCTTTGACGGGTCCCGGCCGCGTGTATCTCCAGGGACTGCCTTTTTCAAGACTGGCCGACCGCATCAGCGCGGCCAGCGGCATAGGCGGTGCCGAGGTTGGTGAGGAACGCGGTATCATGGGCAGAATTCTCGGTAATTAACCAGATCCGTGCAGCAGAAGGGGTACCGATGACATAATCCGTAATCCGTAACGATAGAAAGTGAATCTACCTGTAGCGTACTAACAGCACAACAGGACAGAGGATCAGAGCATTGACTGACAAAAACGGCTCACCCGATGCCGCCCTGCTGGAGAAAATCGGTCCTGACCTCCAGGGCAGACGATAACGGCTGATGCAATGAAACATCCGCTCTTCTTTATCTTTACATGTCTTGCCTGCCTTACGGCAGCAGGCCCGCAGGCATATGGCGCCACCGGTATCCTGGAAATCGACTTTACAGGCCGGAGTCTCCGCGAGCTTCAAGTCGCCTCTGTCACCGTCCGGGTTGGCAGGCAGACCCAGAAGCTTGATGCTGCAAAGCAAAAACAAAAACTCTATTTTTACCTCTTTCCAGGTACCTATGCCGTAGGGTTGACCGCTTACGGCAAGGTTGCCTTTACCCGTCATATCGGACAAGTTGAAATCTCCCCGAAAAAGCAAAGCAGACTCCATATCGACCTTGGCGAGTCCCTGGCCACCCTGGCCCTGCGACTGCCCGAAGCCGTCACCCGGGCCAGGGTTCTCCTCTTTGCCGCCCGTAGAAACGGCAGGCCTCTGGCCCGATTTACCGTACCTGATAACGGGCTTGTCCCGAATCTTGCCGCGACACCCATGTGGATGGTTCTCCTTGACCAGAAAGGCAAGGTAATTACCAATCAATGGATAGACCTCAAGGCTGGTTCAACCACAACCATTCAGGTGCTGGAGCAGGACATTCCTGAGCAGGTACCCTTGAAGATAATGCTCCGCTCGGATTTGCCGGGCCCGGTCAGGAAGGATGGAAGCTCCGTGACGGCCAGGGTCGCCGGCGGCCGGAGAATTCCGCTGCAGCAGAACGGGAACCTGTTTGCCGCCGAGGTCCCCCCCGGCAAAACAGTGCTTGAAGTGAACCATCCTGGTTTTGGCAAAGTCACCTCAGACACCCTGTTTCCCGGTTACTTTGACGAAAAGCCGCTTTTCCTGCTCCTGCATGTCCTGTCCGGGGATGATTTTTTCTGGTGCACTACTGCCGCCATGCAAAAATCAACGAACTGGAGTCATGATGCCGAAACCCTGAAAGATGAAGGACGCCTGTTTGACGCCTTGATGCTGTACCGCTTGGCTGATCCTTGCAACCCGGATGACTCAGGCCGCCGGAACATCCTGAAACTTGGCCGGGAGTTAGCTTCCAGGGCCCGCAGCCAGGGACGCCTGTTTAATCGTGGAGCCGCCCTGTTCACCCGTGAACCCGACTCTTCCGCCTGCCGGAACCGTCGCCCTCATCCTGCCAAAAAGCAGGGGGTCTGCTTAAACGGTGACCTCTATGACCAGTATCCCCTGGGCGGCAGCATAGAATGGCTGGCAGCCACCAGCAACAAAACGCTTTTGCCCGCTGAGGTTGCGCGCTTTATTCAAACCCTTGATCCGCTTCAGGGTGCCGGCCGGGCAAAACTGGTCCGGGAATTTGTCGAGAGAGAAGGTATCGGGCCTGACTCCCAGACCGTGCCTTCCCTTGTAACGACCCTGCTTGCCCGGGAGGAGCTGTCCTTTCAGCAGGCCCAAACTGGAAGCAGGAATGCCTTCTCTGGAGCAGAAATTTTCAACGCCGGGGTAAAGGCATCTCTGGCCTGGATACAGGAGGCGCGTCAATGTGCAGCCTTAAGCGGTACTGCAGTCGACCCCACAGTGCAACGGACCATTCTGCGAGTAAAGACACTGGCCTCGGCTTCCACCTACGCAGCTCTGGCTGCGGCTCTGAGCTACTCGCTCCTTGCCGGCGATACCGATACAATGACATCAGTACAAAAACGAGCCGCCACCCTGGCATACCAGGCAATGGAGCAAAAAAACTTTGACAAGGCCAGGGACCTGCTATCCATTGCCGATGACAGGAAAGGCATGGTCCGGCTTAAGGAACTGGAGCAACAGGACAGGTAACAACGTAAGTGGCCAGGTAAAATTGCAGAGTTACAAACCCTGTGACGAGTTACGTAACAACTGGGCCGGATGGGAAATACGACGATTCAATGGCAAGTCGTCACATGCATCCCGTTTTCACACGGTCATGCCTTCCCGCATAGAGGGGCTATAGCGAGCTGACGTGCCTGCGCAGCTCCGGGGCGCCTGTGCCAGCTTTCGATTTTTTGGTAAAAAAAACACATAGTTGTATAGCCTGTGGCTAAAAACATTCGATGGTGTACAATTTTGATCCGTCGGCTTGGCAGCTGTTTACGAAACCGGCAAACCTTTTGCGCGTTTGATACAAAATGAAGAAACGACTGATTGCCGCCAAAATCATAGTGTTCATGGGCCTGTTTGCTGTCAATCCGTTACCCGGCATGGCCGACGGGCTCCTGCCTGATATCGGTAACTACCTGGTCGGCCTCTTTTCCGGTGGTTCAGAGCCTTCACCCAAGGTAACGGTCGGCTGCCAATCCATTTCTGATGGGGTAGCCGCCTATCGGAATGAACTTGAGCGGCAAAGGAGCAGGGCCATCAGGAGGGCAGAGGAATGGAGCAGGAATGACGCGGGGACAGTTAAGCGGGCCGGAGAAAAAGAGCTGCGGCTTATTCAGGAACGGATCGACAACCTTGCCGGCGACTGCGAGCGCATAGCCCGGATCGGTCAAGGCGGAGGGCTGTCTGATACAGCCTGGACAGAGATGGCCTGCAACAACATTGCTTCATTTTGCGATGAGGTCCACCGTGCCGCCCAGTCATTTATCCGCGGGATGGAAAACAACATGGGAACGTACTGGGACAATTTCCAGGCCCACGCCAATCCCGACATGAAAACAATGTATCAGTCACGGGATGATGTGGAGCCGGTTGTTACAACTCCGTAACGCATCACCGCGCGCACCATCTGTTCCGCCCTTTGGCGTTTCCACCTGCAGCCTGCTTTCCCTGTCGGCCTGGCCCTTCGCCGTCACCATGTTCTGGCCCCGGGCATGGAACCCGTTTGACCCGTTCCAGTACTTTACCCTGTTGATCGGCGCTACCGTGGCAGGCTTCATGTCACTTTTGCAACCGGTACACGACAGCTCCTGGCAACCTGCCTGGAGCTGTCTTCTTCCTGCCCTGCCGCTTCTGGCCCAGGCGACCGGGATCACCGCCACACAGCAAGGTGCCTGGCCCATAAGCATTGGACTTGCTTTCTGGGCGGCCATGTTCACGGCAACCATTCTCCCCTCGCGGCTGAACAGGAACGGCCGGATGCTGCTTTTGCGGACCTGGCTCGGGGTCGGTCTTGTCCAGACCATGATTATCGCCCTACAGGCCCTGGGTATGGACCCGCTTCTGCTGATTACGCAACACCATTTCGCTCTCTGGCGCGTGTACGGAACCATGGGAAACCCGAACCTGGCAGCGGCCCTGCTTGTCCCTCTGGTTCTACTGGCCACGGATGCATCATTGGTGACACACCGCTTGACCCGTCTGCTGCTGGTCGCCGGCCTGACTGCCGGTGTTGTCCTGACCGGCAGCCGTTTCGCTGTCATCCTCCTGTTCGGACTCATGCTTTGGCGTTTTGCAAACGCGGCGATGACGAGCCGAAAAAACCTGTCTTCCTTACTGATCCTGTCATCAGGGGCAACGATTTTGACGTTCTTGGTAGCCTTTCTGATGGGAAAAGGGATGGCTTCACCCATGGGTCGCCTTCAGTTCTGGCGCACAACCGTCTACCTGTGCCTCAACGGTCCCTGGAACGGCAAGGGCTGGATGAGTTTTGCAACCGTCTATCCAACCGGCCTGGAGAAGGAAGTTACAAGCGGCATACCTGAAGCCCTGCCGCTGCATGCCCATAACGACTGGCTCGAGTTCGGGGTAGAATTCGGCCCTGCCGGATGGCTTCTTCCGGTCCTGATCATATTTTTTCTTCTGGGAAAGACCAGAGCTTCTGCCTGCCGGCCAATTATCGCTGCCCTCTGGTCCCTTGTTCTGCTCGGCAGCTGGGACTCTCCCTTGCATGAGGCCCCGACCTCGCTACTGTTCTGGATGCTTGTCGGCTGCGCCGCGCTTCAGAAGCGAAACAGGAAACCGGCCACCGCATTTACGCAGACCAGCGCCACCGTGGTTCTCCTCATCCTCTGCCTGGCAGGCCTGCCGCCCGTCTACTCAAGACTGAAGGGACATATCCTGGCTGCCAGGGCAGGATCAACTCCACCACCCCAGAACACCCGGCTCTGGCGACAGGCGTTTTCCCATGCTCCCATGGAGGGATACTTTGCCCTGCGTCTGGCTGTCAACCATGCCCGTTCAGGACGTCTGCATGACAGCTTTGCCTGGAGTGGCAGAGCGGCCGCTGTCAGGCCGGATTTCAACGCCTGGAAGGTGCTGGCCTGGTCCCTTGGATCCATGGGTTGTTTTGAGGAGAGCCTTGGGTTTCTTGCAGAGCTGCGGGTATTTTTTCCAGGGGTGCAGTCCTTCAAGCGACTGGAGCAGGACATCCGGCAGGCCGATACCGGCAGCGGCAACATCACGGGAAATGAGAAGGACTGCCCGGAGATCCCGGTCAGGATCGGAGGACGGTAGCAGTTCGCAGGGAAGTGGGCAGGTAAAATCGCAGAGTTACAACCCCTGTGACGAGTTACGTTCGCAGCGGTTGCGGCCTACAGATTGGCCGATACCGGTCGGCGATACTGGACCGCCTCGGTGATATGGTTCCTGTTTATCACGGCCGCGCCGTCAAGATCGGCAATGGTCCGGGCTATCCGCAAAATCCTGTCATGGGCCCGGGCCGACAGGCCGAACCGCTCAATACTCTGGTAGAGAATATCCTCACTCTCCTGATCCACTTCACAAAAACGTTTAATCAGGGCAGTGGTCATCTGGCCGTTATTATGAATAGTGTCGTGCGGGACAAACCGATCTTCCTGCACCTTACGGGCCCGTACCACACTTTCCCGCATGTCAGCAGAACCCGCGCCAGCTTCCGCCTGTTTCAACTCCCGCACCTTGACCGCCGGGACTTCGACATGCATATCGATCCGGTCAAGCAGCGGCCCGGACAGGCGGGACTGGTACCGGGTAATATGAATGGGCGAGCATGAACACTCACGCACCTGGTCTCCTGAATAACCGCAGGGACAGGGATTCATGGCGGCTACCAGCATGAACCGGGACGGAAACCTGAGACTGGTGGCTGCCCGGGAAATGATGACTTCACCGTCCTCCAGAGGCTGGCGCAGAACCTCCAGTACATTCCTGCGAAACTCAGGCAGCTCATCGAGAAAGAGAACTCCGTTATGGGCCAGGGACACCTCCCCCGGACGCGGATAGCGTCCGCCGCCGATCAAACCGGCGTCGGAGATAGTATGATGGGGAGCCCGAAACGGCCTGGTCACCACCAGGGGTTCGTCTTCAGGAAGCATACCGCAGGTGGAGTAGATCCTGGTTGTTTCAATAGCCTCGGCAAGATTCAGGTCAGGCAGAATAGCAGGCAGGCGCCTGGCCATCATGGTCTTGCCCGAGCCGGGCACCCCGGTCAGCAGAATGTTGTGGTTCCCGGCCGCTGCCACCACCAGCGCCCGCTTGACAAACTCCTGCCCCCTGACATCGGCAAAATCGGGCTGACCTGCATTATCGGCACGCAGGTAGGCTTGCGGATCAATATGAACGGCCCGGGGCTCCTTGAGGTTGTTCAGGATCTCCACAGCCTCATCAAGGCGTTTGATCGGTATGATCGCGATATCACCGACCACAGCTGCTTCACGGGCGCAGGACATCGGTACCATGAACCGTTTCAACCCTGCTTCCCGGGCAGCCAGTGCCATGGACAGGACACCCGGAACCGGACGGACCGTCCCGTCCAGGGACAACTCGCCCACCACGCAGCACCCAGCCAGTTCGTCCGGGGGAAGCTGGCCGGCGGCAGCCAGGATACCCAGGGCAATGGGCAGGTCATAGCCGGTGCCCTCCTTCTTGACAGAAGCGGGAGCAAGATTGACGGTTATGCGCCGGGCCGGAAACTCGTAGCAGGAGTTCTTGATGGCCGACTTGACCCGGTCCTTGCTCTCCCTGACCGCGCTGTCGGCCAACCCGACGGTGGCAAAGGCGGGCAGGCCCCGGGCCAGGTCCACCTCAACCCGGATGATTGCCCCCTCGACCCCGACAACGGACGCGCTCAGAACCCGGGCCAGCATCGCCCAGCCTTGTGTGTCTTGTGGCTCTCAATCATATCAGGTTTACCTTAGCACAAGTCCAAAAAATGAGCATTAAGCAAGATGACTAAAAGATCATAAAAAAAGAGAACATCAGGGGGGACCGGCGTACATGGCCTCTATTTCCGCCGACCAGGGACCATTTTTACGAAGATAGATATAAAGCGGGGCCATAAGTTGCAGTTGTTCGCCGCCGTTTTTGACGGCCTCGACCAGGACAAGGGTCGCTTCGGGAGAATCCGGGTAGCTGTAGACCGGGCGCAGGCGCTTGGGTTCAAGGCGCCTGCCCTGTAAAGCCGCAAGCAGGGCAGCGGTTCGCCGGGCCGGATACACCATAACAATCCTGCCTCGATTCTTAACGCCATAGGCAGCGGCCCGGACAATATCAACCAGCCTGCAATGAATCTCATGCCGGGCCCTGCCCCGCTGGTCACCAGGGCTGACCCTGCCCTGCCTCAGCTCACGAAAGGGAGGGTTGCAGACAACCAGGTCAAAGGATTCAGGTCCGCACAGCTCTTCAATAGCGCACAGATCCCCCTCGATAATCCTGCAGCGGTCAGCCAGCGTATTTGCTGTCGCGTTAGCAGCGGCGAGCCTGGCCAGTTGAGGCTGAATTTCCAGCCCGACCACCTGAACGGTCGGATAAAGATACGTCAAGATCAGGCCTATGACCCCGCAGCCGCAGCCCAGGTCAAGAATTGTGCTGCCGGGCTCAGGCCGGGCAAAGGAAGCAGCCAGGACGGCATCAATGGAAAAACGATAACCGTTTTTATACTGGCGACAGGTCAGTCTGCCGTCAAAGAGGCTGTCGCCGGTTATCAGGTCCCGCGATCCGCTCAACTCCCCTTTCCCGGATGATAAATCTTTTCATCAGCTACCAGTTTATTGAGCATCAGGCCGGTCAGGATTTTAGGAAAGAAATAGGTCGACTTGTGCGGCATGATTTTACCACTGTCGGCCACATCGGTCACCTGATGTACCCGGGTCGGGTTGAGCAGAAACAGCAGAGGGGTGCGATCGTTATCAAGAACGCTCTTTTTGACCGCGATATCAATTGCTTCGTCCGGATCGCTAAAGTAAGACATGAGCTTTTCTCCGACAATCTGTTTCTGATCCAGGCCCAGCTGTTCACTGATCAAAAGATCCGACAGGACAACAACGTCGAGATCACGAAGAACCGCATCCTTTTCAGCCAGCACGCCAAAATCTTCGCGCCGGCCCCTGAGGGTCAGCAGAAAACAGCGGTCTTCACCGGCATGGTAGAGCCCGAAAACAGGTCTTGAGGAGCCCATCTGCCACTCATTCATCCTGGCCAGCACCTCGGCGACCAACCCCTCGCGACTGGCACCGGTTACCTCGTCCGCCTTGAAACCTCCCTGTACCTTGGCCACGCACTCATCAGCTGTCAGGTTTCCAGGGTAATCGAGAAGGCGATGCGTGGGCAGAACCGACAAGCCTTCATCTTCGGCAGCGCACAGGTACATCATGATATAATTGTACGGGCTGTCCGCAGACAGATCCGGGTTCTTCCGCCGTTCATTGTCACGACAGCCCAAAGCCGTGGTATAGCGGTGATGGCCGTCGGCAATGTATACGGGTTTATCACTGAAAAACCGGATGACCTCGTCTATAGCTTCCCTGTCCGTGACCCGCCAGAGGGTATGAACATTGCCCAAGTGGTCACGGATGGAGCTGACTGGTTCAGGTTCCCGCGCCTTGTCCAGAACATTGATAACAAACTGGTCACTGTCCTTGTAGATTGAAAAAACCTTGCTGAACTGGGCCCGGCACTCGTTCATGAGCTGCAGCCGTTCGCCAATGACCGCGGCAAAGGTTTTCTCATGGGGTTTGACAATGCCTTCGGAAAAGTCGGCCAGGCCGACCAGGCTGATCAACCCCTTGCGGGTCATTCTGCGTCCGGACGGATGTGTATAATCGATATAGTAGAGATAGATGGCAGGTTTTTCGTCACGAATCAGGACCCCCTCCTTCTGCCATGTATCGAACAGTGAGCGGGCAGCCGCGTACCGGGAAGAATCACCATCAGCATCCTGGGAGGTATTGCGGAGGTCGAGCTGAATCATGCTGTAGTCGTTCTTCTCAAGCAGTCGGGCACCCTCCTCCTCGCTGATCACGTCATAGGGTGGGGTGACGACATCCTCGAGACGCTTGATTCTCTCAGGGTTAAAGCGCAACCCGGAGAACGGGGCAATTTTTGCCATGAAGTTTTCTCCTCAATCTGGTCAATCCAGATCAATCCTGGTATAAACGTATTATGCGTATCACCGAATCCGTGAGCGTTCACCTGTGGAGCAGGCGGCAGTACCCGTCGCCGTGGGGCGGCATCGGGTGAACCTCTTGTCGATGATCTGCGCCTGCGTACGGCCCTGTTGCCGTCACGCTGCAGGAGTGTTAAGATCTCCTCCAGCACGGATTCCGGATACAACAAGTATTCTCTCGCTGCCGGGTAAAGCCGTCAGGGTCAGGGGTAATCAGCCCTTCTTTACCATCGAACGATAGGGAGATGCAAGGGCGCATTTCAATACGGCTGAGCCGGACAGGTTATCCAGCCGGACAACTCTTTTTTT
>JAJRTB010000243.1 GCA_024278495.1 Deltaproteobacteria bacterium | reverse complement strand
CCGGCGGGGGCAGGCGGCGCGGTTTTCTGTTCCACCTGGGATATACCCTGGGTCGTTTGACGACCTATGTCTGCATCGGCCTGGCAGCCGGGTGGCTGGGCACGCTCCTGGGCGATAATGCCACCTTTGGAATTGTTTCGCAGGCGCTTCTGATCCTGGCGGACGGGGTAGTCATCCTGATCGGTCTGCGTACCACCGGCCTGTTTCAGCAACTGGGATTTCTCCGGCTGGAACCCGCGGGACCGGTTAAGCTGCTGAGTGATGCGGTGGGCGCGTTGCTGCGTCTGCCGGTCGCGGCGGCGGCCTATCCCATCGGTCTGGTCATGGGGTTTCTTCCCTGCGGTTTCCTCTATGCCATTGCCCTTGCCGCGGTGGGCCGGGGTTCGGCCCCGCAGGGAGCTGGAATTATGCTGGCCTTTGGTCTTGGTACGGTGCCGGCAATGCTTATGTTCGGCAGCGCAGTGTACTGGCTGTCTTCGCGTATCCGGTCGGAACTGCTGCGCTGGGCCGGTTTCCTTGTAGTTGCCGTGGGGCTGTATAACGGCTGGCAGCATGTGCGGGAATTTTTGTAAGGCGGCACCTGGGAGGCGGGAATTCATGACAGGAAGGGTGTTGTCCGGCTGGGGATTTTTTCTGGTCATTCTCCTGTGCGGCATGGTGCATCCGGGCCGGGCAATTGAGCTGCCTGAGGCGCCGCCCGGGTATTCCTGGAGACAGGTCGGCGAACTCAAGGCCGCCTTTCTGGTGCCCGGGGGGTGGCGTTTTGCACCGGACAGGACTGCGAACCGGGTGACATTTCATATAACCGCGCCCGGGGATTCAGACCGGGCCGGGCTGACCATCGTGGCCGTGCCCGGCCCGGAAGAAGGTGAGGGCGGGGTTGTCCCTTCCCGCCTTATTTCCGCCCTCTACAATGAGATCAGAAAACACCGGGGATTTGAACGGGCCCAGGCTGCGGCTCAGGGACCCTTTAAAACAATCCGTTTTCAATACCGGGACCCTTCTGATGCGCCGCGGTTCAGAGAATATTCCCTGCTGGTTGCCAATGACCGGACCGGTACCTTTTATGTCCTGGTGTTCAGGGCGCCGCTTGAAAGCTGGGATGAGCAGTGGCGGACAGTGGCCCCGGTGTTTGACGCCATTGTCCTGGACGATGAGATTTGAGCCTGAACCAGGCGGGGTGCCTTGCGGTATTTTTTTGCGCCGTGAAGGTCCAGTTTCCTGGTGGATGGAATTGGCTTGAATTGTTTAAAATATTCGGGTATGGAGATTATATGACTTCCCGCAGTGGTTGACCGGTGCGTGATGCCGGTGGCGGTGGAGCCTGTCAGTGTTGTTTTTGCGGACATATTTCAGATCGGCCAGCCTTGAGATTCTCTTGATGTGTTCTGTTCCGGAATAGTTGTAAGGATGTACTGACACCCGGTGGTCGTATTTTCAGCAGTATGCCGGATGGAAAATCGCAAAATGTTTGCGGGTCCGGCTTTTTAACAAAGGTTTCAGCAGGAAACCACGTAGCACAAGGAGTACATGAGATGTCGGAAGGAACAGTAAAATGGTTTAATGAATCAAAAGGGTTTGGTTTTATCGAGCAGGATGGCGGCCAGGATGTCTTTGTCCATCATACCGCTATCCAGGCGGAAGGGTTCCGGACCCTGCAGGAAGGAGAACGGGTCAGCTTCGACGTGGTGGAAGGCGCCAAGGGACCGGCCGCCGAGAATGTCGTTGTCCTCTAAGACAACCCCGTTCAATTGAGTATGGAAACCCCGCTTCGGCGGGGTTTTTTGATTCCGTACCATGGGCACGGGGTCAAATCTTTATTCTTGACAGGCAGGTTGTCTGTATGCAACTGGTCAAGAGGAGTGGTTGGGTCTCCCCGCAGTAATAACAATCGATTTGCTGCCGGTACCGGTTATGGAACAGTGAAAAACGAGTTACGACGGGCTGTGTGGTGGGGTATTTTGTTGTCCTGCATCTCAGGACCCTGTAGGTGGAAGTGCATGAGATGTGGATCGGTTAGAGGTGCCTTGAAAAAGTAGATTTTTCGTTCGGGGTCAAGGAGCAGAAAGATTAAAAAGCGCGGCATATTGGTTGTATGTGAGTTTTTTTCATTTTCTGTGATGCTGAGAACTGGCGCGCCAGGCGAGCATAGCACGAATCCCAAAGGCAGTTTTTTAAGGTAGCTGATGTCTCTGGTGATTTTTAGGGGGTAAGGTTTTGAAGACGTATGCGGCATGGTTTTGCGGCGGAATTTTTTTGGTTTTCTTGAATGGATTCATGATGCGGTTTCCGTTGACGGTCCTTGCCGGTCCTCTTTTGGATGATGGGGCCGCCGGAAATGAAATCGCCGCTATTGTCAACATTCCCTGGGCGTGGGCTGAATCAAAGTATAACAACGATACCGAAGTGGTCGTGCAGGACAAGAGAGCATATATGCTCCGTATGCATGCTGACGGGGCACTCGAAATTCAGGCCGATTGCAATCAGGTCATTGGGCGGTATGCGGTCGAAGGGCGGTCAATTTCGATTTCCCTGGGGCCGGCAACCATGCGGGCCTGTGCGCCCGGTTCCCTGGACCGGCAGTTTTTGAAAGACCTGGAAGGGGCTGCCGGCTGGTTCCTGAAAGAGGGCGACCTGTATCTTGATATCAAGTTTGATACCGGTACCATGCGTTTTTACCGGGAAACCGCACCGTCGAAGTAGCCTTTCGGCAAGGATCCTGGGTCCGGGAACGCCCACCTGCCTGCCTGCCTGCCTGCCTGTAAGCAAGCATGGGTGAATTGTTTTGCTGATGATCTGTTCCACGATCCTGCCGTGCCGCCACCTGGTTACAGGAGTCGTTGCGCCCGGCTGGTGTTTACAAGTTTTTGTGAAGGCATCAATTATTGATGCCTTCTGTCGTCATGGAGGATATATAATGGATTCTGACTGACATGCCGCCTTTGTCGTGCTGTTCGTGAGTCGGGAAAATATCAATATCCTGGGTCCGTGAGCCTTCACCCGTGGTACAGAAGAAAGTGATCGGGCCGCGGGTGGGCGCTCTGACGGGCGATGTCGAGTGAGAACTCATCTGATTGAATGAGAGAACAAATATTTCACTTTTGTTACCCTGATGGGTGGCGGAAAATGAATGGTTTCCCCCACCGGCACCCGAGACGGTTACAGGCTTGAGGCAAACAGATACGCTCAGTTATCACCCCTGTGAGGGCTTATGCGTGGAGAGTGTTTTTCCCCGGCCTGAGTCCGTATGTCCTGTGGCCGATCTACTTGGCCAGGCATGCCGGCGAGAAGATCTTGGCTGAAAAACCGGAGGCGGGGCGACACGCACAGAAAACAAAAAAGCAGTTACACCTGTGTGGCGTAACTGCTCGATATTTTTCTGGTGGGCCGTCAGGGATTCGAACCCCGGACCAATTGATTAAGAGTCAACTGCTCTGCCAGCTGAGCTAACGGCCCAAAGAGGTTGTTCAATTCGCTTTCTACTTAGCACAGGATCACCGGAGCGTCAAGGCCCGGGAGTGATAAATACCGGCTATCTGTAATAGAGGTTGGGGCTGCCCATGATCAGAAGCACCTTGTGCAGGTTCTTTCTGAACTCGCGCCGGTCCCATACCCCCTGAATCTGGCCGCGGCGCAGGGCGCTTCGTGATTTGTGATAGTCGGGGGGGATGTCGTTACCTGTTGTTTCCCTGATAACCCGCTGGCCGGCAAAACCGATCCGGCAGGAACGGATGGCAAACTGGTAGGGGGAGCAGCCCAGGAAACTGGCAACCGGACCGGCATAGGAGTTGTTGTCGTAAACGACGATGTAGAGGCCACCCGCGTCCAGGTATTCCCGCACCGCCATGGTGCACTTGGGCATCTGGATGACCCCAAGGGTTCCCTCCTGGATCCGGATGCCGCCGGTGGTATGCACATACGCCAGGAAGGGGCGTTTCTTGCGCCTGGCCGTATCGCAGGCCTGGACAAACTTCTATCCCTCGGCCGCGCCGACCGTGCCGTTTCTGAAGTCCGAAAAGAGCATGGCCACCACCACGTTTATGCCCTGGATCCGGGCATGGAACGTCAGGTTGGCACTCTCCATGCCGGTTTTGGACTTGGCCATCTGCAGCCGGTCGTCAAATCCTTCGTACCCGAGAGGATTACCCGCGGTAATATCGTTATTGAACGCGCGGATGGAGCGTGCGTCAAAGATATTCTTCAGGTACCACTGGTATTCCAGCGGAAAATGATGGCCGCAGTTGTCGCAGACCCCGCCGAATTCTCCGTACAGGTCCGGCACCCACAGGTCCTGACACCCATGTTTTTCCGCGTTGGGGCATGAGATGGTCCGATCCACGTTGGCCAGGGGGCTGGTGTAGGTATCGGTCAGCTCGATGGGATCGGGCTGGGATGTGACGGTCGCGGATGGAGCCGGGCCCGGGAGGCTGCTCGTTTTCCTGTCGTCCGTGCGCCGGATGAATCCGTACACGGCGCTGAACGGGGCGGTTATGCCGCGTATAAAGGCCGAGCTTTCCCCCGAGACCTCCTTGAGCACTTTCTGGGCCTGTTTTTGCTGGTTCTTCAGAATATCGTAGCGGAATGTGTAATAGACCTTTTCCGTGGCTGTCTGGATGGATTTGAAAATGTTTTCCGCCGGCATGCTCCGGCAGGTGAACGCGTGCATGGCCATGTTCCGGTATTTTTTGGAGCGCAGGGCCAGAAGACGCTTGGTCTCGCTGCGGTCCAGATCCCAGGGGATATCGATCTGGGGGGCTTCTTCGGGCTTTTCCGCCTTTTTTCTCTTGACTTCGTAGGCGCGGAAGCCGCGTACGCTCTTTGTGCGCAGGACCACTTCGTCCGTGGCCCGGATGATCTCGGAGCGGACCATGCTGAAGAAGGAAAAATCATCGCTTTTCGCGCCCAGGGGCGGCTCCTGGATGATCCGGTCAATGGTGCCGTTTTGCAGATTGTCCTCGGCGGTTATCTTGAGCTGCCGTGCGCATTTTTCCACCAGCTCAGATGGAACCTTGCGGCCTTCGCGCACCCGTCCCTCAATGGCGGCCGCGCCCTCGGGCGAGATAACCGAGTAGTAGCCGTGCGAAAACATGAGTCGGAAATCGCTCAACCCCACGGCTTCGGCTCCGCCTGAACCGCCTTCGGAGATTACCGAGATCATGGGTACGCCCAGCTTGGTCATGGCGTAGATGTTGCGGGCGATCTGCTGGGCCGCGCCGGGATAGTCCTCAATGGGATAGGAACCCGGGGTAAAGATATAGAAGTGGATCGGGATGCCTTCTGTTTCGGCGACCTTCATGTAGCGCAGGGCCTTTTCGTTACCCCAGGGCTTGCAGGAACCGCCGTTTCTGAACTCTTCACCGTGGCCGGTTTCCTGGCCGATGACCATGACCGACGAGGTGTAGGGTTTTTTCTTGATCCTCCGGACAATGGTGGCCTTGGCAACCATCATGGCCGGGTCGATGTTGAACTCGCCTTCTCCGCCCAGCTCGGTGTACTCCTCGTACACGTTTTCCAGGATGTCCTTGAGGGGGAAGCGCAGCGGGCTGCGGACGATCCGGACCCGTTCCATCGGGGTAAGCCCCTCCTCGCACCGCTCTTCCAGAAAGGAGATGCCGTTTTCTATCTTGTCGAGGCGGGAGGAGATGACATCCCTGTCCAGGTCAAAGAGCGATTTCCTGAGCTTCTCGCAATCGTCCCGGATACCGGAGATATTGCCCCAGCTGTCGGAATCCTTGATGTGGATAAGGTAGCCGATCCGCTCCTCGATTTTCTGCAGTCGTTTGGTCAGGTCGTTCATGTCTTAAAAGGTCAGTAACTGATCAAGGTGGTTTCGCAGGTAGTCGAGGTTGGTGAGAATCTCTCCGCCTGTGCTGTCTTGACCCTCGATGACTGTCTGATTGATGAATTCAAGGGCCCGTTGTTTGGCCTCATCCATGGAATCACCCCAGACCAGGGCCAGGGCCAGGTTGGGATCGTACTCGCTGGGGATGGGGTACGGGCGATCCGAGGGGACATGGGTGTAGGTCGCGGACCAGTCAAACCGCGGCAGGTCAAAGCGGGTGATGGTACCGATCCACGGCGCGAAGTCACGCTGCGGATTTTCCGCCACTATCCGCAGTTCAATGCTGGCGCCTCTGAATTTGATATTTTTCTGGGAGTAGCCGATGGGCTCGCCCAGAGCCAACCTGATCTGCTCCCGGATCAGGTTGGGATGCTGGTCATTGATGTAGCTGATACGGGCCGAGACATCATTTTCCACCTGGATGCGGGTGTTGACCTCCAGCAGATAGGGCTGACCTGTGCGGCTGACGATCCATTCCCAGGTGCCGACGTTGTCGTAGCGGACATGGTTGGCCAGCTTGAGCGAGTATTTGACGATCTTGTCAAGCACGGCCTTGGCGTCAAAATCATAGGCAAAACAGGAATCATCGAAGCCGGGGGCCGCCTCGATCCGTTTCTGGCGGCCGGTTGACTGGATGGTACAGTTCCGGGAGCTGAAGTGGACCCGCTCGTTGTGACGGGAACAGACCAGCTGCACCTCCAGGTGATTAAAGTCGCGCAGACATTGCTCGATCAGAACGCCGCCGTCACCGAACTGCCGCTTGGCATAATTCTGAACCTGGCGATAGACCCGCCGGAACTGTTCAACCCGGTGTACCTCTTCGATGCCCATGCCGCCGCCGCCCGCCGCCGCCTTGACCAGGATGGACGGGTCGGTTATACCCTGATCAAGCTGGATGTCAAAGAGGTGCTGGGCGATCTCTTCGGCCTCCATCTCGTTGTAGATGGGGCTGTCCGTGCCCGGAATGGTTGGGATTTTGAGCTTGTTGGCCACCCGCTTGGTGTTGATCTTGTCGCCGAGATCCTTGATGACTTCCCAGCTCGGCCCGATAAAGGTAAGGGGCCGGTCACGGATGGTGACCCGCCGGGCAAAACGATAGTCCTCCGAGAAAAAACCATAGCCGGGATGAATGGCCGTGCAGAGGGTGTGGTCGGCAATGGCCAGAATGTCGTTGGGATCGGTATAGCTGACCACGCGCCAGGCGTTTTTATCCCGCCCCCCGGTCCGGTTGAGCCGGACATGCCGGGAATCGCGATCCGCATCGGTATAGACGACCACGTAATCCAGGCCCAGGTCCTTGCAGGCGTTCATGATCCGGATGGCTATTTCGCCGCGATTTGCTATGAGTACCTTGCCCTGCACTCGAAACCTCTTATGGTATTAAATAAAAATATAAATCCGCTCGGCAGTACCAGTGTGCCCCGGGACAGATGTTCCGGGGCCTGAAAGGCAGGGTATGTCGACACGGATTTGTTTCTGTTCAAACCGTATACTTTACCCTACCTGGGAGAACTTGGAAAGACTGAAACCGGACTGGCGGGTCGAAAATAATCTGTTTTGAGATTTTATTCTGTTATTGCAGGTTGTTGTAAGTCTTGCCTTATACGTTTTTGCTTGATTTTTATCCCGGTTAAAGGGAAAAGGAGTGCAGAGTGATGACCACACGGAGATCTTGAGGAGAGTACGCAGGTGAGCAGGGAAAACGAACCCGGTCCGTCCCAGCGGGAAGAGCCGGATGGAACCGGGGAGAGAACAGGGAAGAAAGAGCCCCACTCCGGACGAAGTTTCTGGGACCGTCTGCGTGGATTGCTGCGCCTTAACCGCAGCCCGGACACGACCGAGGAACTGGAGCAGGAGATCCATGAACTGCTCGAGGACGGGGAAGACCAGGGGCTGATCGGCAGCCTGGAGGAAAAACTGATCACCAGGGTGT
>JAJRTB010000014.1 GCA_024278495.1 Deltaproteobacteria bacterium | reverse complement strand
CTCTTTTACCGGATTGGTATCGTCAAAGCGCAGGTGGCAGACCGAGTCGTTCTCCCGGGCGATGCCGAAGTTGAGGCAGATTGACTTGGCATGGCCGATATGGAGGAAGCCGTTTGGCTCGGGCGGGAACCGGGTAATGATCCGCGCATGTTTGCCCGAGGCAAGGTCCCCGGCAATGATCTGCCGGATAAAATCGGGACCGGCGCCGGTCTGTTCCCTGGGCGTTTCGTTGCTGTCCGCGTTCATCTGGGCTCCGTCCCGGTGTTGTCGGTATGGTAGAGGTGCTCAACGTTTTGCAGCCGCCTGACCACACGTTCGCGCCCCAGGGTTTCAAGAATATCGAACATGCCGGGCCCGGCCAGCTGCCCGGTCAGGACCGTGCGCATGCCGTTTATGAGGATTCCCGGCTTGATGTCCAGCTCGGCGGCCAGACCCCGGGTTGTTTCCTCGGTGGTCTGCCTGTCAAAGACGGCGAGACCGGCGAAACGATCCGCCAGCTTCGGCAGCCAGGTCTTGAGGTCCGGGTGCTTGAGGATATTTTTTTTGAGCGGCCTGGCCTCGATTGTGTACTCGTCACTGAAGTAGGCCCTGCCGGCCCCGGCAAAGTCATTGATGGTGTGGAACCGGTCACGGATCAGGTCAAGGGTGTGTAAAAACCAGTCGCGCCGCGCGCCGTCATAGGCGTCGTCCCACAGGTTTTCCTTTGCAAGGTGGGCCTTGACCGGACCGGCCAGTTCCTCGACAGGCATGGTCCTCAGGTAGTGGGCGTTTATCGAGATCGCCTTGGGATCGGTGAAAAACTTGGGGTCGCCCTTGCGGTAGTTGAAGACAGAGTTGACCTTGCTGATCCGTTCAAGGGTAAAGGCTTCAATCAGCTCGTCCCGGCTGAATATTTCCTGGTCGGTCCCGGGATTCCAGCCCAGCAGGACCAGGAAGTTACACAGGGCCCAGGGCAGAAAACCCCGCTCCCGGTAAAACTGGACCGAGACGATTTCGCCGTGACTGCGCTTGGAAATTTTTCGTTTCTGCAGATCGAGGGTCAGCGGCATGTGGGCGAAAACCGGCGGCTTCGCGCCTAGGGCATCGTAGAGCAGGAGCTGGCGGGTGGTGTTGGTCATGTGGTCCTGGCCCCGGATGACATGGCTGATCCGGTCGCGGATATCGTCGACCACGTTGCAGAGCAGGTACAGGGGCTTGGCGTTTGAGCGGACGATAACAAAGTCTTCAATATCATCGTATCGCCGTTCAATGGGGCCAAGCACCCTGTCCTCGTAGACTACGGCCCCTTCCCGGCGCGGGACCTTGAAGCGGACGACAAAAGGCAGGCCCTGTTTCATTTTTTCATCAATTTCCTCCGGGGACAGGCCGCGGCAGGTGCCGTCGTACCCCACGTTGCCCCTGGCCGCCATGGCAGCCTCCCGCCTGGCGTCGAGTTCATCCCTGCTGCAGAAGCAGCGATAGGCGTGACCGTCGGCGAGGAGTTGTTCGGCGGCCCGGCGGTGCTCCTGCTCAAATTCGGTCTGGAAATAGGGCCCCTCGTCCCAGTCCAGGCCCAGCCAGGAGAGTCCGTCCAGGATCCCTTCGATGGATTCACGGGTTGAGCGTTTGGCGTCGGTATCCTCGATGCGCAGGATGAGGCTGCCCCCGTGTTTCCGGGCGTACAGCCAGTTGAGCAGGGCCGTGCGGGCCCCGCCAATGTGCAGGTAGCCGGTCGGGCTGGGGGGGAATCGGACTCGAACGTCGGACATATATCTGCTCCCTGGCCCGCCTGGCGCGAGCCGTGTATTTTCTGGATTCGTGCAAAACGCTACATCCTGTCCGGTGCTGCGACAGGTCAATGGTTGAATCCGCTGAACCGTCGTGTTCGCTGTTTTTTGCGAACCAGATCGCAGGTGACCTTATATCGCTTCACCGGGTATTTTTCAAGGGTGAACACCCGCGTTGGCGGACGGATGACTTTCCTGTTGTCGAGAACCCTGATACGCGGTATAGTTCCTTTTTCCTGTCCAAAAATCAATGACAATATACCGAAAACAGGCGGGGTGACCGCCGTGCCGGGCGGTGCGCACGGGTTCAGGCTGGTTGGGCATCGTGGATTTGTCATATTACCGGATCGGTCCGCGCGTTTCCCGGCGGAACCGATATAAAACGAGCTTCAAGAGGAGAAGGATGAAGGTACTGATCAGCGACAATCTGGCGCCCATCGGGGAAAAGATACTCCGGGACGCCGGTCTGGATGTGGATGTGAAAACCGGGCTCCCGCCTGAAGAGTTGAAGGCCATTATTCCAAAGTATGACGGGTTGGTCATTCGCAGCGCCACCAAGGTGCGCGAAGACATCATTGAGGCGGCCACCAACCTGAAGGTGGTGGGCCGGGCCGGTATCGGTCTTGATAATGTTGATATTCCGGCGGCCGGCCGGAAGGGGATCGTGGTCATGAACGCGCCCGACGGCAACGCGACCACGGCCGCCGAACACGCCATTTCCATGATGATGTCCCTGGCCCGCAATATCCCCCAGGCAACCGCCTCCATGAAAGCGGGCAAGTGGGAGAAGAAGAGCTTCATGGGGCGCGAGGTAACCGGCAAGACCCTTGGCATCGTCGGAATCGGCCGGATCGGCTCCATCGTTGCCAACCGGGCCCAGGGCCTGAAAATGAAGGTTATCGCCTATGATCCGCATATGCCGCCGGATCTGGTTGAAAAGATCGGTGTGGAGCTGGTCGACCTTATGGAGCTGGCTTCCCGGGCGGATTTTATTTCCGTCCACACCCCCCTGACCAAGGAGACCCATCACCTGCTCTCCACCGAATTTTTCAGCAATATGAAAAAGAGCGCCATGTTCGTCGACTGTGCCCGCGGCGGTGTCCTGGACGAGGAGGCATTGTACGGGGCCCTGAAGGAGGGACGGATCGCCGGGGCGGCCCTGGATGTCTTCGAGAAGGAGCCGACCACCCTGGAGACGACTCCCCTGCTCGGCCTGGACAACTTCATCTGCACGCCGCACCTGGGCGCCTCGACCAGCGAGGCCCAGGAAAACGTGGCCGTGGCCATTGCCCGGCAGGTTGCCGATTACCTGCTCAAGGGCGTGGTGCGCAACGCCGTTAACGTGCCGTCGGTCAGCGATGACGTCCTGGCTTCGGTCGGGCCGTACATAACCCTGGGCGAGATGCTGGGGTCTTTGCATATGCAGATTGCCCGGGGCGGTGTTGAAGAGATAAACCTGGAGTTTACCGGAGACCTGGCCTCCCTCGATACCGGACCCGTCACGGTGGCCTTTCTCAAGGGCCTTTTTACCCCCATCCTCCAGGATGCGGTCAACTTTGTCAACGCCCCCCTGATAGCCAGGGAGCGGGGCATCCGGGTGATGGAGTCAAAATCCGAGCAGGCCTCCGACTTTACCAGCCTCCTGCGCATTTCCGTCACGACAAGCGATGGAACCAATATGCTGGCCGGCACGGTTTTCGGCAAAAAGGAACCCCGCCTTGTGCGGCTCAACTCCTTCCGCCTGGAAGCCCTGCCCTCAGGCCCCATGCTGCTGGTCTACAACCGGGACGTCCCCGGTGTGATCGGAGCCCTGGGAACCACCCTTGGCGCCGACAACGTCAATATCGCCCTGATGACTGTCGGGCGTGAGGTTGAGTCCGGGCAGAACGTGATTTTGCTCAACACCGATACCCGGATTTCTAAAGAGCTGCTTGACAGGGTCAAGGCCCTTGACCATGTCGAGGATGCCATGGTGCTGGAGCTGCCCCGGCACCTGCAGACATGATCCGATTCCAGCAACCTGAACGAGGCGACTGTCGTCATGACTGAAAATGAAAAAAAACAGGACTGTACACCCTGCACCGGAGGTCGCGTCAGGGACGCTTCCGGAAAGTGCGTGATGCCGGAGGTGACCTTTACAAGTTTCATTCTGTCGTTAAACACAACGGCCCTGTTTCATCTCGGGGAGCTGGCCCATCCTGAGACCGGTGCCCGGGAGGTCGACCTGGAGCTGGTAAAACATACGATAGAGACCCTTAACCTGCTCAGGGAAAAGACCGAAGGGAATCTGGACAAGAATGAAAGCGAGCTCCTCTCCACCATTCTCTATGACCTGAAATTGCGTTTCGTCAAGGCCAGTGACCAGGCCGGTCGCTGAGGACGTTTCTTACGGGGCGCGATGAACCGGGAACGGCTGGAACTGGCGGCGCCCGCCAAGGTGAACCTGTACCTGGAAATTACCGGTCGTCGGCGGGACGGGTACCACTGCCTGGTCAGCCTGATGCAGAAAATAGCCCTGTATGACCGGCTCAGCCTGCAAAAAACCACGTCCGGTATCAGCCTCCACTGTCCGGACAGTGACCTGCCGGAGAATTCGGAAAATCTTGTTGTCCGGGCGGCCCGTCTTTTTTTTGAACATACCCGGGGGCGCCGTGCCGACAGGGCCGGCGTTGAAATTGTTCTGCGCAAAACCATACCGGTCGCGGCCGGACTGGGAGG
Source organism: Deltaproteobacteria bacterium (assembly GCA_024278495.1). Taxonomy (GTDB): domain Bacteria; phylum Desulfobacterota; class Desulfobulbia; order Desulfobulbales; family Desulfobulbaceae; genus UBA10518. Next base: position 363 of record JAJRTB010000014.1, on the reverse strand, counting down.
TGGCTCCAGTGATGCCGCCACCGTCCTCAAGGGGCTCGATACCCTGTTTGAAACCCGTTGCACGACCGATGAGCTCATCAGCCTCGGGACTGCCCTCGGCGCCGACGTGCCCCTGTTTGTGGTTGACTGGCCCTGTGCCCTGGCAACAGGCATCGGTGAGCAGTTGCAGCAGGCGTCTCCCCTGGCCGGATACAGCCTTGTGCTGGTAAATCCAGGTTTTTCCGTGTCAACAGCATGGGTTTATGAGAATTTTGCATTGACAGCAGGGGAAAAAAAAATTAATTTACGTGATTTTTGTGATGATCAATTCCCTGGCCGGGAAAAGGCGATTCGCCTCCGGAGAGGAGTGGAAGCTTCGGAAAT
>JAJRTB010000242.1 GCA_024278495.1 Deltaproteobacteria bacterium | reverse complement strand
TTTTTTCCCGGCCAGGTGCACCTGCTGGTAGATATTGCGGTCATAGGTCTCCTGGTACACGGCCACGGCTGTGATGCCCGCCTTGAAGAGGCGGGCGTATTCGTTCTCTTCCAGGGGCTGGACTTCGATGGACAGGGCCGCGAACCGGTCTTTCAGCCTGCGGGTGACCTCTTCCAGGTAGTCGACACCTGCCGCCCCGGGCGCTTCGCCGGTAACCAGCAGGATATGCCGGAAGCCGCGCCGATGCAGGATCTCTGCCTCCGCCTCTGCCTCGTCCACGCTCAAGGTACGCCGCGGGATGGGGTTGTCCGCGGCAAAACCGCAGTAGGCGCAGCGGTTGGTGCAGAGGTTGGAAAGATAGAGCGGCGCGTAGATCTGGGTGGTTCGGCCGAATCGCTGCAGGGTTATCTGTTGGGAGCGGGCCGCCATCTGCGGCAGAAACGGCTCGGCCGCCGGCGAGAGCAGGGCGGCCAGGTCGTGAATGTCCGGGTGCTCCTTGTTGAGGGCCGCGGTTAGGTCAGCTTCCGTGGCTCGACTGATCCACTGGCGGAGAACGTCAAATTCCGGCGGGTTGAATGTCATGACACGATAAAGTCCAGGTTGGCTTCGGGCAGGCCGGTTTCCGGGGATGAGGCGCTGGCGGTTTTTGAGGCGGCGCCGAGCCCGGCTTCGAACGCTTCCCGACCGGCTTCGACAGCCGCCTTGAAGGCGCGGGCCATGCGGACCGGGTCACCGGCCACGGCAATGGCGGTGTTGACCAGGACAGCGTCCGCGCCCATTTCCATTGCTAAAGCCGCGTGGGACGGAGCGCCTATGCCGGCGTCCACCACCACCGGCACCCGGGCCTGCTCTATGATGATCTCCACCTGCATGGCGGTCTGGATGCCCTGGTTGGTGCCGATGGGGGAGCCGAGCGGCATGACCGCCGCGGCGCCCGCGTCCTGCAACCGCAGGGCCAGGATCGGGTCCGCGTTCATGTAGGGCAGGACGATAAATCCCTCCCTGACAAGCTGCTCCGTGGCCTTGAGGGTGTCCACCGGATCAGGCAGCAGGGTGCGGGGATCCGGCGTGACTTCGAGCTTCAGCCAGTTGGTGTTGCCTGCGGCCCGGGCCAGGCGGGCCAGGCGCACGGCTTCGTCCGCGTTGCGGGCGCCCGAGGTGTTGGGCAGGAAGTGGATCTTGTCCCGGTCCAGGGCCTGCATGATGTCGTCGTCCGGATTGTCGAGATCAATCCTGCGCAGGGCCACGGTGACCATCTGCGCGCCCGAAGCCTCAATTGCCTTCCGCATGAGACCGCTTGAGGCGAACTTGCCGGTGCCGACAAAGAGGCGGGAGGGAAACTGTGTGTCCGATATGGTCAGCATCTCAGCCACCCCCGACAAAGCGGATCAGCTCCACCCGGTCGCCTTCCTTGAGGGTGCGTTCACCAAAAGCGGAATGTTCGATAATTGTGCCGTTGACCTCGGCCACCATGGTCTTTGGCTCCAGGTCCATGGCTGTGACCAGGTCCATCAGAGTGGCGCCTGCGTCAACGGTCCGGTTTTCGCCGTTACACTGTATATTCATGGGATTTTTTATCTTTTGATTGACGATAACCTGGATCCGTGAGCGTTCACGCGTGGTGCAGATGAAAGTGATCGGGCCATGGGGCTATAGTAACCTATGCCCCATGGTTTGATCGCTTTCAGATGGGCCGCGGGTGAACGCTCTGACGGGCGATGTCGAGTGAGAACTCGTCTGGTTGAATGAGAGAATAAATATTTCACTTTTTCAATACGTTAGTTGCCAAAGCCGCGAATTTTCGTCACGGATTCAGGGGTAAAATTTATATTTTATACCGATACGGTTCCTTTGCCAACACTGATTTTGCCTGATTGGGGCGTTCGTGTGTTTCAGAGATACCGAAGGGCGAAGAAGCAGGGGCGATGCGGGCCCGGTCGGCTCAGGGAACCCGGAAGGTGCGCGGCGCGATAAACTCAGAGGGTTGGACCGTCCATTCTTCAAGGCTTGACCAGGCGCCGACCACGGCATTGTTGCCGATGTCGCAGTTGTGGAGGAAAACGCCCGGCTCAATGATGCAGGCGACCCCGATCCTGGTGGCGCCGGAGATACGGACCCCGGGATGGAGGATCGTGTCCCGGCCGACCTCTGTGCCCGGGGCGACGTAAATGGTCTCGGGACCGTACATGGTGACGCCTGAGAGCATCAACTCCCGGTTGCGCCGCATCTGTAGTTCGGCGTGGGCCCGGGCCAGTTCGACCCGGGAGTTGACCCCCAGCACGTCAATGGGATGAGGGTGGATGAACCGGTTGACGCTTAAGCCTTCACTGTTGGCAATGGCGACGATGTCGGTCAGGTAGACCTCGCCCTGGCTGTTGTCGGTGCCGACCCGGCGCAGGGCTGAGAAGAGAAACTTCCGGTCCACCAGGTAGATGCCGGCGTTGATCTCCCGGATGCGGCGCTGCTGCCCGTCCGCGTCTTTTTCCTCGACAATGGCCATGACCTGTTCGTTGTCGTTGGTGAGGATCCGGCCGTAGCCAAAGGGATCATTCACCCGTGTAGTCATCAGGGTCAGGCTGGAACCGGTCTGGTGGTGATGGGTAAGCATGGATGTCAGGGTCTTGCCGCGGATAAGCGGCGTGTCGCCACAGAGGATGAGAACGGTATCCGCGTTTTGGCAGGCCTCCTCGGCGCAGAGCACGGCATGGCCGGTGCCGAGTTGTTCTTCCTGGGTGACCGGGGTGCAGGCATGGTCCCCAAGGGATCCCAGGACCCACTGCTTCTGGTGGCCGACGACAATGACGGTTTCGTCCATGGCGGCTTCCCGCACCGCGTCCAGGACATGGTGGAGCATGGGTTTGAAAAACACCTCGTGCAGGACCTTGGCCCGGGATGATTTCATGCGGGTGCCCTTGCCTGCGGCGAGGATGACGGCGGTTGTGCGATGGGTCATGGCGGTTGTACCCGGATGGTTGCTTGACGGAAAATCCGGACAGCCGGAAAGCGTCTGTCCGGATCATCCTTGTACACCACCGCGGCCATTTTCTCCATCATTTTCCCGCGTTGATCGTAATTGTCGGCAGGAACATGGTCCAGGGAAACGCCTTTTCAAAGCGGGCGCCGACCGCCAGGTCTTTGGTGACGGTAACATCACATGTGTCCGATGTCCCGGAACAGGCCCCGGTCCAGCCCATGAACCTGTACGGTTTATCCGGGGTCGCGGTCAGGGTGACAACGGTGCCGT
>JAJRTB010000241.1 GCA_024278495.1 Deltaproteobacteria bacterium | reverse complement strand
GACGTCAGGGGCCACACGCAGCACAGAGGAGAGGCTATACAGCAGATCCGAACTGAGCACCAGGTAGGGCAACGGCTCGCTCGCAACCCCGGCAAAGATGCTGAAGCCCAGAAACAAAACAACATACAGGATCAGGTGGCGCCGCTTGACATGGCCTATCTCATGCGCCAGCACCGCCTGCAACTCATCCCAATTCATGGCCTGCAAGAGAGCAGGAGTGACCAGCAGGTATCGCAGCCGGGGCAGGATTCCCATGATACCCGCGGTAACAACCTGTCCCTCGAACAGCGGCCAGGACAGGATTTCGACGTTAAGGCCCTGTTGCCGGCAGAACCGTTCCATCCGGTCACGCAGTGGCCCGGCAGGCAATGGCGTACAGTTCCACAGAAACCTGACAAGGGGGGGAAAGAAAAAGAGCAGAAAAAGGACAAAAACAGCAAAAACAACAAGATCGTTCCAGGGCGAGGCCATGACAGCGGAAAGCCATGGAATATCGAGCAAACCCAGCAGATCAAAGGCAAGTGACAAAAGGACCCAGGGCAGAATAATCGGCAGGTTGACCCTGACATTGGAGAGGATGAAGGATATCCTGGTGTGGGTGCGGAAAAACACCGCCTGGTAAAGGGGGCGGGCCTGATTCCACATCAGGGCCAGAAAAACAAAAAAAACAGCCAGCCCGGCCAGGTTCTCCAGGACCGGCAGACGACCGTTGCCGGACAGGGGATGCAGGTAGAACTTGAGATCCAGGGCGTGGACAACAGCCGAAAAGAGGAGAACCGCAAGCAGGGTCATCCTCGCTTCGGCTCTGAAGTAGGCGGCCGCGCCGCCACGACATGCCCGGGAAAAAGCTCTTCGGCATGCCAGGTGATAGGCGGCAAGGACGGTTGCCAGAACCAGGACGGCAGGCGCCAGAGGCAGGTCAGGCGATTCAGGAGGGGAATCCGTGGCCAGAACAAAGATGACCACCAGGAAAAAAATCAGTTTATTATACATCCTGTACCCGCTTACAATTATACATTTTTGCATTGTAGCCTGTGACTGGTTACCCTTCACCAAAGGGATCCCGAAACGACGATGCGGCACCTGTGCCAGGTTACAATGCCGAGGTACTGAAAACGCAGGGGTATTACCCCCGTGATCAGATACGTTTTCAGATTGTCCCATCATACCTTATTCATTGGCAACTGACTATTTTTCCCGGCCTATCTCTAAAAAAAGATTGACCGTTGCCTTTTTCATGATATAATAAAAGATTAACTTTAAAAAATGGGCCTATAGCTCAGCTGGCTAGAGCCACCGGCTCATAACCGGTCGGTCCCTGGTTCGAGTCCAGGTAGGCCCACCATTAAAAACACAGGAAACCGGCAACATAATACCGTGGTCAGTTTCCCGGCATGAAACACCAAGACCCTTGCGCGCAACGTTTATTTTCCAAAAACCTATATTGTACAGACCCCTTCCCCCAGGGAAGCAGGTCAGCTGAAGAGGTACCTCCCCGCGGATGTGCCTCTTTTTTTATTTTGTCCCGCGCCGGGGCGCGGGAAACCGGAAGCAGCGGATAGATGACGCCGACAGTTCAGGACATCATAACAATTATTGAGGATTTTGCGCCGGCAGACCTGGCGGAATCCTGGGACAATTCAGGATTGATGATCGGTCACCCGGCCCGTTCGGTTCGCGGCATCCTGCTCGGCCTGGACCCGACGCTCGACCTGCTCGAGGAAGCCTGCTCCATCGGCGCCAACCTGGTCATCACCCACCACCCGATTATCTTCCACCCCCTTGACTCCATCCGGTTCAATCAGCCTGACGGCAGATTTATTGAAACCGCCATCAGCGAGCAGATAAGCATCATCGGCTGCCATACCAACCTTGACTCCACCACCAATGGCATCAGCGACGTTCTGGCCGACGAACTGGGGCTGCGCGATATCATCCCCCTTGTGCCGGGGAAGGACGACAAGGGAAATTGCGGACTCGGACGGATCGGCAACTATGAAACCGGACTCTCGCCGGATGAATTCATCGTCCGTCTCAGGGAAGCCTGTGCCCCGCCCTGGCTGCTTCAGGCCGGCCCCAGGCCGGAAAAAGTTGACAGGGTTGCCGTCTGCGGCGGCTCCTGCTCCGATCTTGCCCCAAAGGCACTGGCTGCCGGGGTCCAGGTATTTGTCACGGCCGAGATCAGACACAACATCGCCCGCTGGGCTGAAGACGCCGGCTTGTGGCTTATCGACGGCGGCCATTTCAGCACGGAACTCCCGGGCCTCATCTTCTTTGCGAAACAGGTCCGGAAAATGATAACCGACAGGTTTGCAGAAATACACATCAGGGTAAGCGGGAAACAGACAGCTCCCCTCACCATGGTGTAAAAGGATATACATTTTTTTGTCTGCGCGGGGACCGGCCGGAACAGGCCGGGCACCGCCAAGGGAAACTCAACCGGGAAAGGAGCACACAATTGAACGACGAAATCAGCAAACTCATTGACCTTCAGAAGCTTGACTCTGAAATTGACGGCTTTGACAAGGCAATACACGCCAGAGAACAGGAAATATCCGACCGTGAGCAGTCCATCTCCGATAAAGACGCCGAAATTGAAAAATGTCGGGAAAGATCCGCCCGGCTGGAGCAACTGCAAAAGGACCTGAAATTTGAACTGGAGGAGGCACAGGCCGGCATCAAGGAGCGGCAGAACAAGATGATGCGGGTCCAGACCAGCCGGGAGCACCAGGCCCTGCTCAAGGAAATTGAAGAGAACAAGCGGCTGATCAAGAGCCACGAGGAACGCCTCTTGCAGATTATGGAACAGCAGGAACAGCTGGAAAAGGATGTTGCAGAGCTGGAAAACCTCTGTGCCGGCGAAAAAGAGCTCCTCGACGAAGAGGCCAGAGAAGTAAAAAAAGCGGTCACCAAGATCAACACCCGCAAAAAAACCGTTCTCAAAAAAAGAAAGGCCCTTGCCCCGGAGTTGCAGAGCAACATCATGAAGCGTTACGACATGCTCCGGGAAAAACGCAACGGCACCGCCGTTGTCCAGGCCATAAACGGTGTCTGCCAGGGATGCTTCATGACCATCCCCCCGCAGCAGGCCAACGAGATACGCAAGGGCGATCAGTTGAGCTTCTGCCCCACCTGTCAGCGTATCCTCTACTATCAGCCTGAAAAAGAATCCGTTGATGTCTGAGTCGCACCGGGAACGGGAAATCCTCATCAAGCTGGCCGACGGTCTGCCTGACGAGCTTCTTGCGCATCTCTGCAGCGGCATGGCGCCGGAGGATGTCAGGCAGGTGCTTCGCCGCCGGGCCGGCGCTGATCCGTCCCCGACCTCGTCAGCCTACCTGGACCGGCCGAATCCGCGACAGGTCGACCCGGCAGGACAATCTCCCGCCTTGAAAGAACAGGCCAAGAGCTGTATGTTGTATACGGACGGCGCCTCACGGGGCAACCCGGGCGAAGCCGGCGCGGGAGCGGTACTCCTGGACAGTGAGGGCCGGGAACTCGGCACCCGGGCTGTCTCCCTGGGGCAATGCACCAATAACGTCGCCGAGTACAAGGCCCTGCTGCACGGCCTTGACCTGGCCCGGGAATTCGGCTGCAATGATCTGCAGATCTTTCTCGACTCCGAGCTGATTGTCCGGCAGATCAACGGGCAGTACCGGGTCAAAAATGCGCAGCTCAAGCCTCTGTACAACGAAGTGACGGCCCGGCTGGCCGAGGTGGACCGATGGCGGGT
>JAJRTB010000240.1 GCA_024278495.1 Deltaproteobacteria bacterium | reverse complement strand
GCGATCGTCGAATGCAAGGCGTTGAGACGTACTGCGCGCCCCGCGGAGAGGGAAACATGGGAGAGCCGCAGACACGATGAAGCGCCCTGTCCGACGTACCACCAGCAGTGACCTCACCCTGCTCCTCAGCGTGATTACAACTGTGATTGCCACGGTGATCGGGCTGGTTTATTATGTATACTCATCCCAGGCGGTCACCAGGGAGCTGACCGCCGCTGCCCGACAGACCGCGGATGAACTGTCTCGGATTCTTGTTCAGCCGCTCTACAATTATGACCAGGATGCCGCCGCCGGGATTGCCGGAATCTATCTTGCCTCGGGCCGGGCCGGATGGATCCGCATTACCGCGCCGGACATGGGTGAAGTCTTTGAGAGCGGCGCCCGGTTTGAAACGACCCTGCCCGTTCTGCAAAAAACAGTGGCGCGTGACGGTCTGGACCTTGGAGTGGTGGAACTTGCCTTTGATGATGCGCCCATCAGTGCTGCCCGCAGGCGGGCAGTGTGGACAACGCTGGTGTCTGTCGTTGTCCTCCTGGCCATTTATATGCTGGCCCTGCGCCTTATTCTCAGGCGTATCCTGATTGCGCCTCTTTCCCGCCTTGGTTCCCGCCTGGCTGAAATTTCCGGGGGTTCCTACGAGGGCCGCCTTGATCCCGTGCCCCAGGAAGACCTGAATGAAATCGTCCTGGCGGTAAACCGCATGGCCGCTGAAATCGACAAGCGTACCGGAATTCTTCAGGAAAACGAGCGCAACTACCGGACAGTATATGATTCAGGCAATGACGCCATCTTTATCCATGATGCTGATGACGGGGCTATCGTTGATGTCAACCAGGCCATGCTGGAGATGTACGGGTACTCCAGAAAAGAGATCATGGCTGTGGATGTGGACGCGCTGTGCATGAATGAACCGCCTTACAGTTCCGCCGAGGCAAGGGGGTACATGGAAAAGGCTCTGGTCGAGGGGCCGCAGGTCTTTACCTGGCGGGCCCGGCGGCGGGACGGGACGCTTTTCTGGGTCGAGGTGGCCCTGAAAAAGGCCCGGATCAGCGAGATGGATGTGATCCTGGCAAACGTCCGGGACATCTCCGACCGCATGGAGCTTGAAGAGGAGCTGGCCCAGGCCCGCAAGATGGAGGCCATCGGCACCCTGGCCGGCGGCATTGCCCATGACTTTAATAATATCCTGACCTCTATTCTCGGTCACTCGCAGCTGGCTCTGCTCAAGGTCGGGGAGCGGGGTGAACTGCGTGAGGATCTGCGACAGGTCGAAAGGGCTGCCAGGCGGGCCAGGGAACTGGTGCAGCAGATCCTGACCTTCAGCCGCAAGCAGAAACAGGTCAGGGAGGCGGTGTCTCTGAAGGCGCTGGTCTTTGAGGCGTTGCAGCTCCTGCGGGCAACAATTCCGGCAACCGTGGAGATTCAGACTGCCCTGGAATCAGAGGCCAGGGTCCGGGCCGATCCGGCCCAGATGCTGCAGCTCATCATGAACCTCTGCGCCAACGGCTACCAGGCCATGCCGGATGGAAGGGGAATCCTGACTGTCTCCCTGCGTGATCGGCAGATGGCAGGGGGCGAGGTCGTTGACCTGAAGGGTGGACATTACGCCGTGCTTGAGGTCCGGGATACCGGGGAGGGCATGGACGAGAAAACCCGGGCCAAGATTTTCGAACCCTATTTCAGCACCAAGGAAAAGGGCAAGGGGACCGGCCTGGGCCTGTCCACTGTCTATGGTATTGTGGAGAGCCATCAGGGTCGGATCATCGTGGAGAGCAGGCCGGGAGCCGGAACAACTTTCCGGGTCTTTCTACCGGTGACGGATGAAACGCGGAAAAGCGAACCCCCTCTTTCTCCCGCGGTCGGCCTGCGGGGTGATAAACGGGTGCTGGTGGTGGATGACGAGGATGATGTCAGGTTGCTGATTCAACAGGTTCTCGAGCATGGCGGTTATCAGGTTGACTGCGCGGGGAGCGGTATCGAGGCCTGGCAGATATTTCGTGATGATCCCGGGGCCTGGGACCTTCTGATAACGGATCAGACCATGCCTGAGATGACCGGCGTGGAGCTGGTCCGGCTGGTTCTGGAAGTCAGGCCGGAGATGCCGATTGTTCTCTGTACAGGGTACAGCAGCATGGTGGACGGGGAGCGGGCCCGGGAGCTTGGCATCAGCGTGTACCTGCAAAAGCCTCCCTGTGTCGACGAGCTGCTTCATGCCGTCAGGGCGGCCCTGAACCGGGAGCAGGCAACATGAGACAGGAGGAGAGTCATGAAGAAAAAGTTTTTCGCGGTGGGGCTGGCGCTGGTGCTCTGGTTTGTCCCGGCTGCCGCCTGGAGCGGCTGGACGTTTTTGACCGAGGAACTGCCGCCGTTTAATTTTGCCGGGCCCGGTCAGGTTGACGGCATTGCCGCTGATCTGCTTCTGGAGATGATGCAGCGGGCCGGCTACCGGGTGGAGCGGAGCGATATTCATCTGATGCCCTGGCCCCGGGCCTACAACACGGTCCTGAAAACTCCGGATACCGTTCTCTTCAGCGCCGCCCGCACCAGGCAGCGGGAAAACCTCTTTCAATGGGTCGGGCCGATCATGGATCTGACCATCGGCCTGACCGCCCGCAGGGACCGGCGGATCAGGATTGAAACCATTGACGACGCGCGGCGCTATACTATAGGCACCATCCGGGACGGGGCGCCCGAACAGCTGGTGGTCAAGGCGGGGATCCCGGAGGAGAGCCTGGACCGGATCGCTGATCCGGAGCTGAACATCAAAAAACTCGCCCACGGCCGGATCGACCTGTTCGCCTTCAATATCCCCACCACCAGGTATCTCATGGTCAGGATGGGGTTTGATCCCGACGATTATGAGGTTGTGTATGTTTTGAAAGAGGCCCGGCTCTATTACGCATTCAACCGCGACACGGATGATGCGGTCATAGCGCGGTTGAATAAAATTCTGCGGAAGTTGAAAGAGGACAGGGGGGCGGACGGGCGCAGTGTTTTTGAGCGGACAAAGGACAGATACCTGTGCGTATCCCGCTGATGCTTGCTGTTGCCGGGCATGAAGGTTGTGCGACTTAACCAGGCCGACTTCCGCGGGGTTGCCGAAACTGTTCTGCGGGCGGGCCGTCCGTTTGCTTTTGAGGCGCACGGAAACAGCATGTCTCCCTTTATCAGGGACGGAGACCTGGTCTACCTGAAACCATGTTCCCGCTACAGGGTAGGAGATGTTGTTTTGTCCGGAACGGAACACGGTGTCGTGCTGCACCGGATCGTGCGCATGACAAGCGGGCAGGTTGTCACCCGGGGAGACGCGGCCGGCCGGGAGGACCCTCCCGTGGCCGTAACGGATCTCCTGGGCAGGGTGTACCGGTTGACCGGCCAGGGGTATACTTTTCATCTTCACCGGCCATACAGTTACCTGCTGGCTACCCGGTTGTTTGGCGTGCGCCTGCGCGGAAGCGTGGTGATGCGGAAAGCAGGAAAAATAATCGCCCGCGTTCTGGGGTGAGCGGGGACAAGGGAACATGGTCTGGAAAAGCTTTTCAATCGCGGAAATACAGATGGAGCTTGTCGGTCGGGATGGGCTTCCTGAAATGTTTTTTGACTCCTCCCTGCTGCATTTTACGGCGGAGGGCAACGGGAGCGCCGGGATCCGCATAGAGGTGGATACCCGGACCCCGTTTCCGGCTGTCGATAATGCGCAACAACTGTTTACCGCGACCCCGGGCGGCCTGTGGACAGTGTATGACGACCAGGCCCGGGACCGTTTTCTTATCACCCTCCATGACGTGGCCAGTGAGCCCGCGCCCTATAAAGTTGTGACGGCGGACAGGGAGTTCAGGAATTTTCACCTGTTCAGCCGTCCCCGGGAGGGGCGGTTGTTTGCCCCCCTGGAATATCCCCTGGATGAGTTGGTCGTCTCGGGCCATGTCAATATCAACAACATCGGTATCCTGCTGCATTCGGCCGCTGTCCTGTATCGGGAGGAAACCCTGTTGTTTGCAGGGGTTTCCGGGGCCGGCAAATCGACCCTTTCAGAGATCTGGCAGCAGGTTGACGAGGTGGATGTGATAACTGACGAGCGGGTGATTCTGCGTGAGAAAGAAGAAGCGCCCTGGGCCTTTGGCACGCCCTGGCACGGGACGGCCGGGATACATCAAAACAGGGGCGCGCCGGTGCGGGCGATTTATTTTATCAGCCACGGCCACCGGAACCGGGCAAAGCGGCTTTCAGCACGGGATGCAGCCAATCAGCTGATGGTGCGCTGTTTTCCGACCTTCTGGCATCGTGAAGGCATGGCGTCGGCCCTTGCCTGCTGCATAGGCGTTGCCGGGAAAATACCCTGCTACACCCTGGAGTTTGTTCCCGATATTTCGGTGACCGGATATGTCAGGGAACACGCGGGCCAGTTGCCCGGATAACAGGTTGCCCGGAGGGAGGGGCTCAGCTGGCAGTGCTCGGGCAGGTTGCAAAGGTAATGCAGGTCCCAAAAAATCCGGCTTGGGCAATGTTTCCGCCTATTGTTTTGCAGCCCCAGAGGACAGCTTCCTCCGGCACCAGCCGAACCTTTTCGCAGACCGGTCTGGACCATTTTTTCTTTTCTTTCTTGTTCATGACATCTCTTCTTCCGTAACAAAGGTAAACTGTTGCGCCCGCGTGCGGGCGATATTGCAGAGGTATCCAACCTCCGTGTCAAACCTGTCGTGTTCCACCATGCTCCAGCCGGGACATTGGGAGCAGAGGGGTTGCCTCCTGCACTGGTCGCAGGCCAGGGTAAATGTCTTTTTCTGGGCCCTGAATGCGGAAAAATGAGTGTTCCAGATTGATGCAAGCGATTGTTCCCTGCAGGAGACAGCGCTTTTTAGAAGCATGGAACAGGGCGCCACCCGACCGTCCGGCATGATGTGCAGGGTGTTTCGGCCGGCCCCGCAGGTGAGAATATAATCGCTGACGACCGGAGTGGTTCCGACCCGCTCGCAGTACTCCCGGTGTTCTTCCATGCGGCCTGGAAAGAGCTCTTCCAGGGTGACAACCTCTGCGGGTGACAATCTGTACTGTTCCGGCGCGGAAAAGTCGCGTTCATCAATTCGGGCGTGCAGCAGGGGGTCAAAGCGAAAATGACAGCCGAGTTCTTTCGCCTGCCGCTCCATGTCCTTGATTTCGTGCTGGTTGACGGTCAGGGCCATGGTTTTGAGCTTGACCTCGATTCCTGCGGCCAGCAATCGTTTCAGGCCCTGTTGATAGAGGCGGTAGCTGCCCGGCAGCCGTGAGACGGTTTCATACGTCCGGGCAGTGGCTCCGTACATGGTCACTTCAACTGTAAAGGGCGGATAACGGCGAAAGATCGTTGTTATTTCATCCGTGATCAGGGTCGCGTTGGTAAAGACCGTGACCAGAAATCCCCGTTTTTTGGCGGCCAGGTAGATTTCAGTGAAATCGGGCCGGAGCAGCGCCTCTCCCCCGGTGAGCAGCAGCCAGAGGGAACCCATTTTCCTGAGCTGGTCCAGGAGGTCTGTAATCTCATCCAGGGTAAGCTCGGCCTGCCGGGCAGGATCATCCGGCGGCAGGCCGCAGTAACAGTGAACGCAGCGGTTGTTGCACCGGTAGGTCAGCTCAAGGGTCACATTCAGGGGGATTCTCTCGTTGCGGGCGTGAATTTTCCGGCTGAATGTTTCGTAGCTAATTTCCCTCATCATCGACAACCGTCACAATTCCCGCTTCCGCGAGTTCGTCCAGGAAGGTAAGCACCTCCTGTTCAATGACCGCCCTGTCACCGTCATAGAGTTCCAGCAATTCGTCAACCAGAACGCGTATCTGTTTTTTCCCGTCAAGCCGTTCCCAGATGGCCGCTCCTGTCTGGTTGAGGTTGAAAATACAGTCAATCTCCTCGGAAGATCTGAACATGGGAACGAGGATATACTCATCCGCCACCTGCCGGGCAATAACCTGGTCGTTGACCCGGATATATGCTTCCAGGGAGAGTGTCATAGTAATAATAATAATTAAGCATATGTGAATGTCAATATAAAACGGATTGAATCCGTGAGCGTTTACCTGTGGTGGGCTGGAAGTGACCGGGCCGCGGATCAGGCGCTTGCGGGGGTGTCACGGGGGCGTCCCGAAGGGCGTTGCCGGGTGATTCGTATATGATGAAGGTGCGTGATCATTCTATTGGTTAACCAGCTGGCTGGAGAAGCAAATTACAAATTTACGTCATGGATGCAGCTTTGAGCAAAGGCAGTGAAACAACATGCACGGGAAATTGGTGTTCACTATTGACGACCGGTCTTAAAAAAACCCACCACGCCTTGATAAGTACAATAAAGGATGAAAACAGAAGAACCAGGGAAGAAAAGTAACTCGTCACAGGGTTTGTAACTCTGCGATTGTACCTGCCAATAGTTTGTACGTGATCAGGGGCACTGCATCTTCGCACGTACCAAGAAAATCGTATTATAACGTCG
>JAJRTB010000239.1 GCA_024278495.1 Deltaproteobacteria bacterium | reverse complement strand
CGCTTTGCGATTGTCCGGATATCGCTTTTATCAAGAAAACTCAAGGGACGGATCAGGGCAAGCCGGCCACCGAACAGGTCCTGCCGGGGAAGCATGGTACTGATATTACCCGCGAAGCAGATATTGAGAAAAAACGTCTCAATGATATCATCCCGATGATGCCCCAGGGCAAGTTTGTTGCACCCATGTTCCGCGGCAAAGGAAAACAGCCGGCGCCGTCGGCTGCGGGCGCAGGTGAAACAGATATCACGAGGGTCTGATTCGCCTGTTGCAGCTTCTCCGGGCGGACGCCAGGTAGTCGGCCTGATATTCAGCGGGATATCAAAGTCAGCAAAAACTGCCTGAACAGACAGTGCTGCCGGTCCGGGCCCCTTTTCGCCGGGCTCCATATCTATGTGGACAGGGAGCAGATCATAATGGATCGGCGCCTTGGCCCGCCAGAAATGCAGGAGCCAGGCCAGAACCAGGGAATCAATACCGCCGGAAACAGCCACCACGACCCGGTCGCCGTCGTCAAGCATATCCCAGGTATGCAGGGCCCGACCCACCCGCCGGTTCACGTCCCGGGACAGCACGCTCACGTGATTGACTCCCGTAGCCGGCATGCCGGATGCGCGACCTCGACTATCCCGCAGGAAAAGAGCACGGTTTCAGAAGACAATCAGACCCTGTCTTCGGAAGGATACTGGTTGGCGGGCTTGATGCGCTTTTTGAAGTAGGGAGAGGCGGAAAGCTTTTCAACAACCCCCTCATCCATCAGTTCTTCTGCGGTTATCCAGGTAAACCCGCGGGAACGGGCCTTGCCAAACTCGTACAGATTCTCCATGACGGACTTCTGCACCTCGTCAAACCTGACCGACCAGAGAACAGTGCCGGTCTCAATGCCGATCAGGCGCATGTCAAAGGAAACCGAGGCCGGAGACTTTGCCGTAAAGGCGCCGCCGACCCGATCTTCAAAACGCCATACCCGACTTTCAAGGATAGCGTTACAGTTGATCTTCCGGCCGACCAGTCGCGCCATCTCCAAACTGCTCTCACCGCCGGTCATTTTGAGGCCTGCCGTATAATTCCCGTCAACAAAACGGATCTTGATTGCGCTGCTGTTCAGCTCCCGGGCCAGCACCCGGTTCATGGTTTCGGCGCCTGTCCGCAGGCGCGCGGCTCTATCCCTGTCTGGCGCGTCATGCGGGCCTGTCATGGCAACGGCGGGTAACACTCCGACGCAGGTAACCGAATAGTCTGGAACCACACGGGCCGAAGAAGATCTTTTCCCGCTGCCGCAAGACGT
This sequence comes from Deltaproteobacteria bacterium, assembly GCA_024278495.1. Lineage (GTDB taxonomy): Bacteria > Desulfobacterota > Desulfobulbia > Desulfobulbales > Desulfobulbaceae > UBA10518. The sequence continues at coordinate 2,751 of JAJRTB010000239.1, read as the reverse complement.
TGTCATGAACAGTATCACGAACAACACACAAATATTGGTTAACCGTCTCGTAACTCGAACCACTTTTCCTCCTGGTAGTGAGATGTGATTTAGCATTGTAACTTATGGAATTATCGTATCGCCCGTCCGGTGTTCATGGCTTTTTGCGATTTCATCACAGTCCCGAGGTAATGAAAACACCGGGGTATTACCCCGTGATCAGATATATTCAGGTACCTTCCCTGTGCGACAGGAACATGTCAACGCGCCTCAGGCTTAAACCTGTTTCGCCTACAGGATCCCCTTGGAACTGAGCTGCCCGGAAACCCGTGGATCACGTGAGGTCGCCTGGGCCAGGGCACGGCCCAAAGCCTTGAACATCGCCTCGATTATATGATGCGAATTTTCACCGTGCAGCAGATCAGCGTGCAGGGTCAGGCCGCCGTGCAGGACCAGGGCACGTAAAAATTCCTTGGCCAGGGACGTGTCAAAAGTGCCGACCTTCTGATCGGACAAATCAATATTGTAATGGAGATAGGGACGGTTTGAACAGTCCAGGCAGACCCGGACCAGCGTCTCGTCCATGGGCACATGGGAACAACCGTAGCGACGGATTCCCTCCATCGGGCCCACGGCATCTTTGAATGCCTGGCCAAGACAGATGCCAAGATCCTCAACCGTATGGTGATCGTCAACCTCAATATCCCCCTGTGCCGTGACGTCAAGGTCGAAAAATCCATGAACCGCAAAGAGGGTCAACATATGATCCATGAAGCCGACACCGGTGGCAGCTGTTACCCGGCCGCTCCCGTCAAGATTCAGAGAAAGAGAAATGTCGGTCTCCTTTGTTTTTCTGTGTATTTCACTTACCCTCGCATTAAATCCCGCCACCATTATCTCCTGTTGATACTCTTCATTCCCGTGGAAGGATTCCACCGGAAGGGTCATTGCCTCTCAGATATCTGTCGGTTTCGCAAAACGTTACGAAACCGACGGTTGAGCGTTGCAACTTATTGAATAATCGTTGTGCCCGGTCAGTGGTTAAGGCTTTTTACGAGTTCATTATTTCTGATTATATTCCCCTGCTCATATATTAGCAACTTTTCTTCCCGGAAAAGGAGACTCTTTTATCCCTGAATCCGTGACGAAAATTCGCGGCTTTGGCAACTAACGTACTGAAAAAGTGAAACATTTGTTCTCTCATTCAACCAGACGAGTTCTCACTCGACATCGCCCGTCAGAGCGCCCACCCGCGGCCCATCTGAAAGCGATCAAACCATGGGGCATAGGTTACTATAGCCCCATGGTTTGATCACTTTCATCTGTACCACGGGTGAACGCTCACAGATCCAGATTATCCTCATCCCTGGAAAGTATTTTTATAAAAATTTTCTATTGACATTTCCGGAACGAATTGTTTTTATATGCAGCTGTTTGCAGCACAATGACGAGCGGGAATAACTCAGTGGTAGAGTGCAACCTTGCCAAGGTTGAAGTCGCGAGTTCGAATCTCGTTTCCCGCTCCACGAATAATGCGGCGCTTACGGTAAAAAAAGAGTACCGGTCAAAGAGCCGACATGCGCCTTTCAAAACTTCGAAATAGATTCGAAGCACATATTAAAGACCCCTGAGGCACGACTCATGAAAACATTTTACACACCGGTCAAGGAAATTGACCGGAAATGGTTTATAGTTGATGCGGACGGCAAAGTCCTTGGCCGGCTTGCCACTGAGATCGCCAGCCGCCTGCGCGGCAAGCATAAACCCACGTTCTGCAATTTCCAGGACAACGGCGATTTCATCGTGGTTGTCAATGCCGAAAAGGTCCACCTGACCGGCAGGAAATGGGAAAACAAAAAATACTATCGCCACTCCGGCTACATCGGCGGCATCAAGGAACAGACGGCAAAAGAAGTGCTGGCCAAAAAACCCGAAGAACTGATCAGGATGGCTGTCAAGGGTATGCTCCCCAAAAACAAACTTGGTCGGAAGCAGTTGAAAAAGTTAAAGATATACGCCGGTGAGGAACATCCTCACAAGGCCCAGCAACCTGAAACTCTCGATATCTGATCGTCACGGAGCAACAATCTATGTCCCAGGAAAGCATATACGCCACCGGCAAAAGGAAAACTGCGGTAGCACGCGTCTGGATAACCCCCGGCAGCGGGAATATTACCGTAAACAAACAGTCACCCGCTGATTATTTTGGTGTTATCTATTTTGAGCCCAAGCTGGAGAAGCCATTTGCGGTTACCGAGACCGCCAACAAGTTTGACGTCAAGGCAACGGTCAGGGGAGGCGGCAAGTCCGCCCAGGTTGATGCCCTGATCCATGGAATTTCCAAAGCGCTCGAACAGTACAATGGTGACAACAGGCTGCCGCTGAAACGGGCCGGTCTCATGACCCGGGATCCACGCTGCAAAGAGCGGAAAAAATATGGCCAGCGCGGTGCCCGGGCCCGTTTTCAGTTCTCAAAGCGTTAATCCTGATGGTGTCGCGAAAAACCGCAAACACCGGCTGAACACAGCGACAACGCGGTGCGTTGCGTCACCTAACAGAGGCCGGCATATCCGGTTCAGGGGTATTATCCAGACTGATTGCAGGGGAATAACGACAGCTTCGTTATTCCCCTTTTTTACTTTTTCCTCACAAGGCAAGATATGCTACGAGTTGGAATTATCGGCGTTTCAGGCTACACCGGAGTTGAGCTGGCTCGGATCCTGGCCGGGCATCCCGGGGTGGAACTGACAGTTGCAACCTCGCGTCAGTATG
>JAJRTB010000238.1 GCA_024278495.1 Deltaproteobacteria bacterium | reverse complement strand
GCGGCGGTCTTTGACGGCCTTGACGGACGTGTCGCCCGCATGACCGGCTCCACCAGCACCTTCGGCATGGAGCTCGACTCCCTCTGCGACCAGGTCTCCTTCGGAGTGGCACCGGCCCTGCTGGCCTATTTATGGGCGCTTACCCCGTATGGCCGTTACGGGTGGCTGGCCGCCTTTCTCTACGTCGCCACCACGGCCCTGCGGCTTGCCCGCTTCAACTCGCAGAGTTCCGATTCCGGTCCTGATTTTGTCGGACTGCCCTGTCCGGCAGCGGCCATGATGATTGCCACATCCGTCATGTTCAGTCGATTCCTCGGAGCGACCGACACGGTCAAGCACCTCTCGATTCTTCTGCTTGTTTACGTGATCTCCTACCTGATGGTCAGCAACCACCGCTACCTCAGCTTCAAGCAGCTGGATATCAAAAAAGGCCGAACCTTTCAGATCGTGGTCTTCATGATCCTCTTCCTTATCCTCCTGGCAACGGAACCGCCGGTCACCCTGTTCGTGGTCTCGCTTGTGTACATCATGTCCGGCCCGGCCCTGGCCCTGGCCGAGCTGGTCAAAAAACAGCGCCTGGCCCGTAAGGGTAAAACCCCGTCTCTCCCGAAACAGGGTTGACCCCCTGTTGTTTTCCGTCCCCCACTCAGGTCCTCTTAAAAAGTGCGGATCACCGGCGGCACAGCCAGAGGCAGGAAATTATTCAGCCCAGGAACAAAGGGGAACAACGCCATCAGGCCAAGCAGCGACCGGATGCGTGAAGCCCTGTTCAGCATCCTCGGCGCCACTGTTTCAGGAAGCCATGTCCTGGACCTGTATGCCGGTACCGGCAGCCTGGGCCTTGATGCCTTGAGCCGGGGCGCGGCGAGCGCCGTGTTCGTGGACCGCTCACCCAGGGCCCTTGAGATTATCAGGCGCAACCTTTCCTTATGTTTTCCACAGGTCCCGGCCACCCTGCTCCGTCTCGATCTGACCGGAAAATCGTTTCCCGCCAACCTGGCCCGCAATATCCCCGACGCCCCCCGGCCGGACCTGGTCTTTCTTGATCCGCCCTACGGGAAGAACCTGGCTGAAACAACATTGACATTACTTGAAAAATCAGGTCTGTTGGCCAGCAGCGCTCAAGTCGTGGTTGAAGAACGCTGTACCGTTACACTTCCGGAACGGTTCGGCCGCCTCTCGCTGCACCTGAGCCGCAGGTACGGAGAAACCCGAATCTCCATGTACAAACCTGAGGAAGACCTTGACTGAACTCTTTGGACCATTTTAAACGACTTATGGAAAACGGACAGACCTCCAGACAAAACATAGCGGTATATCCGGGCACTTTTGACCCTGTCACCAACGGTCACGTGGACATTATTCGCCGCGCACTGCAACTGTTTGATCGAATAATCATTGTCATAGCCGTCAACGCCCAGAAAAACCCGCTCTTTACGGTTGATGAGCGAATCGAGATGATCAGCAACTGCTTTGCTGATTTAAACGGCCGGGTGTCAGTGGAAACCACGGACGGCCTGATCGTTGATTTCGCCGTCAGCAAAGGCGCGAGCGCCATAGTGCGTGGCCTGCGGGCGGTGTCCGATTTTGACTACGAGTTTCAGCTTGCCCTGATGAACAGAAAACTCGAACGGAGGGTGGAAACGGTCTTTCTGATGACCGGGTTCAGGTGGATATTCATCAGCTCCAGCATCATCAAGGATGCGGCCAAGCACGGCGGTAATGTTAACGGAGTGGTACCGGACCATGTCAAGGCAGCCCTGGAAGCAAAGTTCAGCTGATCGTCACCCGCCAGAGACATGTAATTGCCCACAGGCACGCCCTCTTCGTCCGGTCACACCCGCCCGCATAGAGGGGCTATAGCGGACAGGTGTGACCGAACAAATCTGACGCACCTGTGAGCAATTACAAAATGTTAGCCAGTGTCATCGCTGAGTTGTCAAACCCGTGATGAGTTACAGAGACATGGATCATTGTCAACGGGAACGGAAAAGCAGCAGACGGTCTTTTCTGACCAGCCAGCTGAGATGGCTCTCTGCCGCGGCAGGTGCCGCGCTGCTCCTGCCCCTGATTCGTTTCACCGGTTACCGGGTCAAGCCTAAACCCCGCCACGTCACCGTGAACAAACTGCCGGGCTCCCTCACCCCCCACACTGATCGCGACTTTATCCTCTTTGTCTTTGAAAACGGACCGGTCGCCGTAGCGCGACGGTGTACCCATCTTGGCTGCCGGGTAAACTATCGTCGCGAACTTGACATTATTGAATGTCCCTGCCACCAGAGCAGGTTTTCGCCCCTGGGTGTCCGCCGGGCAGGTCCGGCCACGGCAGACCTGCCCACCTTCCCGGTCCGGGAACTCCGTGACGAACAGGGCCGGCTGACCGGTTATGAGGTTACCCTGTGACACCGGGCACTGATTTTGACCGGCCGCGCCGGTCCCCGCGCCACCTGTTCCTCACCCATCCCTGGGGAGGCTCGGCCCTGATCAGCCTCTACCTGTCTGTTCTTTCCGGCATTGTTGTTGCCCTGCAGTACAACCCGGCCGATCCCTTTTACGCGACCTCGGCCCTTGAGCTTGTTGTTCCCTACGGCTCCTTCTGGCGGGGGCTGCACTATTACTCCAGCCAGGCCTTTTTCCTGCTGCTTATCTGTCATTTCACCGCCGTTGTCTGGGACAATACCCACTACTACAGCCGGATGAGCTGGCTGCGCCTGAGCCTGTCCCTGCCCCTGGCAATGTTATTGCTCTTTACCGGTTATATCCTCCGTGACGATGCCACCGGCGAGGCGGCAGGGTTGATCGGCGAAAACATCCTGCGCTCGATCCCGCTCATCGGCGTCTGGCTGAACGATCTTCTGCTCGCAGTGACCACCCACGGCGTACTGCGGGTCTATGCCAACCATATAGCCGGCCTGATGGTGATCGGCGGGATCTGTGTCTGGCCGCACCTCCGCCGGTACCCTGCCCGCTGGCGCAACCATCTGGTCGTTGTCTCCTGTGTCGCTCTGCTGGCCGTCCTGACCACGGCGCCCCTTGAGCCTCACCATTTCGGGATGCTCCACATTGGCGGTCCCTGGTTCTTCCTGGGGCTGCAGGAGATACTGCGCTACATGCCAACCTTCTGGGCCGGGGTGGCCTATCCGGCCCTGTTTGTCTGCCTGCTTCTCTTTCTGCCCCACCGGGGCACGGCCAGGAAATGGTGCCTTCTGCTGACAGGGACGTGGCTGGGCCTGTACGCGGTCCTGTCATTTGTCAGCTGGACCAGAATCTGAAAAGAGCGCGAACCTGCCCACAACGGTACTGAAGGAAGGAACAATGAAAAAATCCTGAATCCGTGACGAAAACTTGTGTCTTTGGCAACTAACGTATTGAAAAAGTGAAATATTTGCTCACCCTTTCAACCAGACGACTTCTCACCCGATCCGCCCCTCAGAGCGCCCGCCCGCGGCGCGTCTGCACCACGGGGGAGCGCTCACGGATTCAGCAAAATGGAAAAGCAGGGCTCATGCAATCAGAGGCTGGTCGTTTTCATCCGGAACCAGGCCGACCACGGCTATGCCTGCCCTGTCAGCGGCCGCGATCATCTCCGCCTGGTCAAAGACCAGGGACTGACCTGCCTCCACGGCCAGAACCGAGGCATTGACCTCGACCAGCGACTTGATTGTCCCGGCGCCGGTTGCCGGCAGATCAAAGCGAAAATCCTGCTCCGGTTTCCTGACCTTGACCACCACCGCTCCGGAACCGGCAAGACCGCCGCCACGCCTGATGGTCTCATCGGTTCCCTCGATTGCTTCAACTGCCGTAACCACCCGGTCGCGCACCACCACGCACTGACCGATATCGAGCCGACCGATCTGGCGGGCCATGTTCCAACCGTACCGGATATCCTCCATCTGCTTGGCTGACGGCTTCTTCCTGGTCAGGACGCCCCTGGGAAAGAGCAGGTGTTCAAGATAGCAGGTCGAGGCAAGGACACTGATACCCTCATCTTCCAGGACCCCGGCCACGGCGCGCAGGATGGCGTCATCCTGGTGCGCGTCTATCCTGTTCCAGAGAGATAACCCCTTGAGATCGGGCAGGACATCGTGAAAGATGCGGGTCTTGGTTATGGTTCCGGCAAAAACCGTCTCCCGGACATCCTCCTGCCTGAAGAACTTGATGATCTTGCCGAGCTGGCCAAGTTTGACCCAGCACAGGGCATCCACCACCTGTTCCAGCTCGGGCAGGGAATCACTGCGGTGGGCCACGGCAACCACCCTTCGCCCCCTTGACCTTGCGGCCTCGGCAAAGAGGAGGGGAAACTGGCCGCCGCCCGCTATCAATCCAATCGCGCTGCTCATGGGCGCCAGCCTCTGTTCAGGCCGTCAATCATCATTGGTCCGCTTGACTACGCCGCGTTTGGAGGTCTGGAAAAATTCAATCAGCATATCAACTTCAGCGCAGTCAGGAATCTCCTCCCGTACCTTGACCAGAGCGTCTTTCAGCAGCAGATGGGGGGAACGGAAGATGAGCCGGAAAGCCTCTTCCAGCCTGGCTATATTCTCCCGGCTCATACCGCTGCGACGCATGCCTATCTTATTGATCCCGGTTATCCGCATCCGGTTGCGGGTACCGCTCAAAATGACAAAGGGCGGCACATCCAGGCTGATGCCGGAGAGCCCGCCGACATAGGTGTAGGCGCCGATGCGACAGTACTGATGCACGGCGACCAGTCCGCCGAGGTTGACATGATCACCGATCTCGACATGACCGGCCAGGGTTGCGACATTGGCCATGATCACGTGGTTGCCGAGGATGCAGTCATGGGCCACGTGGGTATAGGCCATCAGCATGTTGTGGTTGCCGATCACGGTCCGGTTGTTTCCGGCAACCGTGCCCCGATGTATGGAAGCATATTCCCGGATCAGGTTGTCATCACCGATGATCAGCTCAGTCGGCTCACCATTGTAATGCATATCCTGGGGCGGCGCGCCGATTGAGGTAAAAGAACCTATCCGGTTCCGCTCACCTATGCGGGTCGGCCCGGATATGCTGGCATGGGAATCGATAACCGTGTCCGCGCCGATTTCAACTGCGCCCCGGATAACGGTGAACGGACCGACTTCAACGCTCTCATGTATTTGTACCTGGGCATCGACCACGGCGGTTGGATGAATTGACATGGGGTATCCTGTTCGTTGACTGGAGGTTTCTCTGTGTGACGGTTTGACAAAAGTTACACCAGCGAGGCCATCAAAACTGCCTCGGCAACCAGGTTATCGTCAACATAGGCTTTGGCGCTCATCTTGCTGAGCCGGGTCTTGAGGCGAATAATTTCCACCTTGAAGATAACCTGGTCGCCCGGCCGGACCACTTTTCTGAAACGAACCCCGTCCAGACCGGCAAAATACACCACCCGGTTACCGATGGTGTCCGGAATGGAACGGTAGGCGAGCAGGGCGCCGACCTGGGCCATTCCTTCAAGGATCAATACTCCGGGCATAACGGGTTCACCGGGAAAGTGGCCCTGGAAAAAAGGTTCGTTAAAGGTAACGTTTTTGAGACCGACAATATATTTCCCGATTTCGCACTCAAGGATCCTGTCCACCATGACAAAGGGATACCTGTGGGGCAGGATGTCCAAAATCTGCTTGATATCAATTCCCTGAATACCGGTGTCACTCATTTTCCGTCTCCTTGCTTCCCCTCCCGTCCGGCTCGCTCTTTTGTTCAGCGTCAGCCAGGAGTTTAACAACCTTGCGCAATTGCCTCAGCTCACGCGCCATATCCGCCAGACGATGCGAGGCTGCCGAGACCCGGCGCCATTTCCCCAGATCAATAGCCGGCACGCCTCCAACCACGCTACCGGCGGCCAGGTTTGAATGCACCCCTGATTTAGCGGCAACCATAACCCGGTCCCCGATAACCAGATGGCCGCCCAAACCAGCCTGGCCGCCCAGAACAACGTTTTTCCCAAGCGTCGTGCTGCCGGCTATACCGACCTGGCCCACCAGGATCGAATTCTCACCGACATCAACATTATGGGCAACCATGACCAGGTTATCGATCTTGGCACCCTGTCTGATTCTGGTCGTACCGAACGCGGCCCGATCAACGCAACTGTTGGCCCCGATCTCCACATCATCATCGATACGCACGTTGCCCACCTGGGGTTTCTTCAGATGACACCCCTGGTTATCTGCAACATACCCGAAGCCGTCACTCCCGATAACCGAACCGGAATGGATAGAAACCCTGCGGCCGATAACGGTGCGATCATAGATCGTTACGTTGGCATGGATCACGGAGTCATCACCAATAACGACGTCATCCCCGACAACCGCACCCGGACCGACGCAGACCCGCTCTCCAAGGACAACCCGATTTCCAAGGTACGCATGCGCGCCGACAGTGACCTGCGCGGGAATCCTGCATGCAGCGCCGATAACGGCAGTTTCGTGGACCCCCTGCGCCTGAAACGGCCTGGCCAGCAGATGAGAATGAATCACTGCCGCCCCATACTCAGGCGCGGAAACCCTGATGCACGGCAGATCGGGCAGGTCGCCCTCCTCGGGTACGACCGCCGCCGCCGCCCTGGTGCCGGCCAGGCGTTTAAGGGATCGGGCATCGGTGACAAAGGTGATCTCGTCCGGACCTGCCAGCTCAATACTGTTGAACCCGGTCACCCTGATCCGTTCGTCTCCAGCTACCCTGCCGTCGATCAAGGCGGCAAGTTCTTTGAGAGTATATGAGGGCATCGTGTCGATAGTGTCAGATTCTTTTGTGTCGGATTCACAAAAAGGAGCAAATCCGATGGATACATGTTCAACCGGTTGAGTTGTCGTTATACGGGCCGGTGTTTACCGCATAGGTACAAACCCTGTGACGGGTTACGTTTGAGCGTTTCAGCGCAAGCATATCGTATTCAGGTCCCGTCGTAAAGCAAAACAGATTGTCGCCTGTCGGAAAAGCGCTCCAGGTCTTCCTGCCAGGACGCCTCAAGGTCCAGGATCGCGATACCGTCTTCAAGGGCAAGGCGGACGCCCTGGTCTCCCAGGATCAGGTCCATGGGAAGTCGTTCAAATTCATACTCGTACGGCGGTTTCTTGTACCTGAAGTCATCCGGATACAGGATCATCAGGGCCTGCAGCAGGGCCAGACTGGTTCGGTACGGCCTGAAAACATGCGGGTCGGTCACATGGATCTGGAAGCCGGCACATGGCTCCCCGCTCCATTTTCCCGAGGTCGGTTCAAAAACCAGG
>JAJRTB010000237.1 GCA_024278495.1 Deltaproteobacteria bacterium | reverse complement strand
CTGGACGGCATCAATATAGATATCAAGGCGTTTCGTGACGGGTTTTACCAAAAGATCTGCCGGGCCCGGCTGCAACCGGTCCTGGATTCAGTGACCCTGCTGCATGAACTCGGGGTCTGGGTCGAGGTGACCACCCTGCTGATCCCGGGCCTGAATGACTCGCGGGAGGAGCTGGAGGATATTGCCCGGTTTATCAAAGATGTTGATCCCGCCATTCCCTGGCACGTGACCGCCTTTTACCCGACCTACCGGTTGACCGCGAATCCGCCGACTCCGGCGTCCACCCTGCGGAAGGCCCGCGAGATTGGTCTTGGGGCCGGGCTGCGCCATGTGTACGCGGGCAACATGCCGGGCCGGGACGGCGAGAACACGCTCTGTCCGGGCTGCGGCGCCGTGGTGATCAGCCGTTTCGGCTTTCAGGTTACGGGCATGTCTCTGGAAAGGGGACGTTGCAGCAGCTGTGGTGAGAGGATTGACGGGATCTGGGAGGACTGACCCCGGTTTGGCATTATGGGATGACAAAGCCGGACCGGCCGGCTCTCTCCCGGTGTTGGTCGCGGCGGCGTTGAGCGTGTTTGTTCTGTATGCCCCGCAGCCGCTCCTGCCGTTTTTTGCCGAGCTGTATGGTGTTTCAGAGTCTGAAGCCGCTCTGCTGATGGCCGTGACCATGCTGCCCCTGGCTGCGGCACCGCTGTCCTGCGGCTATCTGTTTCGCTTTGTGACGGTCTTGCGGGTGTTGCGGGCTTCCCTGCTCACGCTTGGCAGCCTTACCTTGCTGATGGGCCTGGATTTACCTTTTGCTCAGTTACTGCTTGTTCGTTTTGGCCAGGGACTCTGTATCCCGGCCGCTTTGACGGCGGTCATGGCGCATCTTGCCGCCGCCGGACGGGGCGGGACCCTGCAGCGGGGCATGTCCATGTACGTGGCGGCAACGATCGTCGGCGGCTTTCTCGGCCGCCTGCTGGCCGGCCTCACCAGCGCCGTGGTGGACTGGCATTTTTTTTATCTTCTTCTGGGAGCGGGTATCATTGGTGGTTCCCTGGTGATCCGGCCTGAAAAGGTGGAGAGGGGAACCCGGGACACACCTCCGTCCGTGGGTGTTCCGGCCGGAACCCTGCGTGATGTCGTTCCCTGCCTGCCCGTGTACCTGTCGGTTTTCTGTCTGTTTTTTGTTTTCTGCGGCAGCCTGAATTATCTCCCCTTCCGGGTTGTCGAGCTGACCGGTTTTCGGTCCGATCTGCTTGCCGGCGTTATGTACGGCGGCTACCTTACCGGTATTGGCACGGCCATGGGCGCGGGTCGCTTCATCAGATTGGCCGGATCGGCCGGCAGGGTCATGATCTCCGGATATCTTCTCTTTCTGCTGGTTCTGGCAGCCATGCTGTTGCCGTGGACAGGGGGCCTCTTTGCGCTGCTTTTTCCGTTTTGCGGGGCCATGTTTCTGGTCCACACGGTGGCCACCGCCGTGGTCAACCGGACAGCCGGTGACTCCTTGAACCTGGCCAGCGGCGTCTATGTCTCCAGTTATTACAGCGGCGGGGTGGCAGGGATGTATGTGCCCGGCCTTGTGTTTGAGCGGTACGGCTGGGAGGGCATGATTGTCGGGATGCTTGGGGTTTGTATCGCGGGCCTGTTGCCGCTGCTCGTTTTTTTTCGACCGGGGCAGGACAGTGACCGGGAAAAGTCACTGCCCGGGCGCATGGGGAAAGGTTCGGGTTCCGGTCGTCTGCAATAATCCGGGCCGTGCGGCGACAGGTACCGGCCTGCGTACCGGACGGCACAAAGAGCAACCGGTTCCGGCTGACCGACGGGTCAGGAATCAGTCAGGGCGAGTTCTTTCATCCACTTCCACAGGGTGACCCGGCTGACTCCGAGAATGGCGGCGGCTTTTGTCCTGTTCCAGCCGGTCCGCTCCAGGGCGGCGCGGATTTTTGTCCGCCGGTCGCCGGGTTCTGCCGCGACGGTGCCGGAGGTCTGTACACCGCGCAGATTCGGGGGCAGGTGCCGTGTGCCGATCCGCTCTCTGTTGCAGACCACAAAGGCATATTCAATGGCGTTGATCAGTTCCCGCACGTTACCGGGCCAGGGATACCGCATGAGGACGGTCATGGCGTTGTCGGTGATACCGTTGATCTCCTTGCCCGAGCGGGCGGCTATCTCCCGGATAACGTGTTCGGTCAGGGCCGGAATGTCCATTTGTCTCCGGCGCAGGGGTGGCAGGTGGATGGGGATGACATTGATCCGGTAATAGAGATCTTCCCTGAAGCGTCCGGCCCTGATAAGCTCGGGCAGATTCTTGTGGGTGGCGGTGATGATCCGCACGTCGACCCTGATTGGCCGGTGATCCCCGACCCGTTCGATCTCCTTTTCCTGCAGGACCCGCAAAAGTTTGGTCTGGGTGGCCATGGGCAGGTCGCCCACCTCGTCAAGAAAGATGCTGCCGCGGTTGGCCGCTTCAAAGCGGCCGACTCTTCCGCGCTCGGCCCCGGTAAAGGCCCCCTTGACGTGGCCGAACAGTTCGCTTTCCAGCAGGTTTTAGTTCAGGGCCGCAACCGAGAAGGACACCCGTCGTTTTGTCGAGGATCTGGGTACGGCGGCGAAAAAATACGGCTTTGTTCTTCACAATGAAGAGAAAATGGCGCTGGCCGACACCTTCGGCAGGCACGGGGTCGAGGTGGCCGAAGGATTTGACCTGCATGTGATCCAACTCTGCAAGCCTGAAAAGGCTGCGGCCAGCCTGACGGCCAACCCGGAGCGCGCCGTGCTGATGCCCAAATTCATCATGACCTTCAGCAGGGACGGAAAGACCCAGGTCCGCTTCCTGAAGTACAGTTCGGAAAACATCAGAAACGTGGTGGATGACGACGCCTTCCCGGACTCCCTTGCCCAGACGTACACCGTCATTGAAAAGATGATTCAAGGTACGTGATCAGGGGCACCGCATCTTCGCACGGTCGCGACTGCCCGCATAGTCGGCTATGGCGGTCAGCCGCGCCTGCACGAATCTGCGGCACCCCTGACCACTTACAAAGTATGGGTAGGTACAATCGCATAGTTACAAACCCTGTGACGAATTACGATTCAAGAGGCCCTCTGATGTGGAAGATATTGATAGGTATTAACAAAAATCTGGTTGCCGCCATCCCGGTCATGATGACGGCCGGTTTTATATGCGGCCTCACCGTCGAGCCAGACCTGGTCAGGCAACTCAAGCAGCTGATCATGCCGCTCACCTTTCTGATGGTCTATCCGATGATGGTGACCCTGAACATCAGGCATCTGCGCGAGGGCATCAAAAACGTCCGGTTGCAGCTCCTGACCCAGTTTGTCAACTTTGCGGTCATTCCGTTTCTGGCGTACGGCCTGGGCCTTTACTTCTTCCGGGACCAGCCCTACATGGCCCTGGGACTTCTCCTTGCCTCCCTGCTGCCCACCAGCGGCATGACCATATCCTGGACCGGTTTTGCCAAGGGGAATATGGGGGCGGCGATCAACATGACCGTCATCGGCCTGACCCTGGGCTCCCTGGCCACGCCGCTCTATGTCCAGGCCCTGATGGGTGCCAAGGTCGATGTCAACCTCATGCTGGTGGTGCAGCAGATCGTCTATATCGTCTTTATCCCGATGCTGCTGGGCTATTTTACCCGCACGGCCCTGATCGGCAGATATTCCATGCCGGTCTTTAAAAAGGATCTGGCCCCGCGCTTTCCGGCCCTGTCGACCATCGGTGTCCTGGGTATCGTCTTTGTCGCCCTGGCCTTGAAGGCACGGACGATCGCCGCTGACCCGGCCATTCTGGCCGCCATTTTCGTGCCGCTGTGCATCATCTACGCGGTTAACTTCGTTCTGGGCACGGTCCTGGGCAAACTCTTGTTCAGCCGGGGCGATGCCATTGCCCTGGTGTACGGGACGGTCATGCGCAACCTTTCCATTGCCCTGGCCATTTCCATCAATGCCTTTGGCCCGGAAGGTGCGGATGCCGCCCTGGTTATCGCCGCCTCCTATATCATCCAGGTCCAGTCGGCGGCCTGGTACGTGAAGCTGACCGATGTTGTCTTTGGCCCGGTTGCGGCGAAAAACGGCAGCGAGGTCAGGGCATGAGGCGAAAAAAGATAGTCCGGCTGGCCTGGGTCGTGCTGCTGGTGGCAAGCTCCTTTATCCTGGGCTATACCCTGAGGCCGAAAACAGGCCATCGGCCGCCGGCCCTTGACCTGCGGGCCATGATGAATTCCGGCCGTTTTCAGATGCTGCCGGAATTCCGATCTTTTCCCGGACTCCGGTGGGTGCCAGGGCCGTCGCTTCCCTGGTTATTCTGGCTGTTGTGCTTCTGGCTGCCGTCTTTATAGAGCGCCCCTTTTGCACGCTACTCTGCCCAATTGGCGGACTGCTCGGGCTTTTTAACAGGATTTCCGGCATTTTTATCCATGTCGACCGGGACAGGTGCGTGGCGTGCGGGCGCTGCAATGACGTCTGTCCCCAGGGGATTGCTCCCGCCCTGGCTCCGGCGCACAGTCATTGTACGCGTTGCCTGGAGTGTACCGGCGTGAACTGTCGATTTATCCGGACCGGGATCCGGATATAGGAAAAAGTGGAGGTTGACGGAACAATGAGTGTTGCTGACAAACTTATTGATTATCGGGGCCATTGCTGACGGGGTCTCCGGGACGTGCGGGCACGTCTGAAGCAGGACGGCGAAGAGATTTTCTTCAGGGCAGTCTGCGATCCTGAAACGGTCGGCCACATGCTGCGGGTGATCACCTGGGCCGGCGGGACCGTCAGCAGGCAGGTTCAGACGCCGGACGGCGTCGTGCTGAATATTCACAAGAGACCGGCCCCGCGTCAAAGCACCCTGGAAAGAGAATAGACAGACATCCCGGAAGATGTTGTTGCGCCGTCGCTCCGGCGGCGGATTTTCAAGGGCCCTGGGCGTGATCCGGATCTGAAAAATTTCAAGGAGAGTATGACATGAATAACAGTCCGCTGGCCATTCCCACGGCAAACAGCGAGGGAGATCGTTCCGGACATTTTGGTCATTGTCCGCTTTTTACCCTGGTGGAAATTGCGGCCAACCGGATTGCCGGAATCAGAACGGTGACCAACATTGCGCACGGTGCAGGTGGGTGCATGAAGCCGGTCGCGGGGCATCACCGGAACAGGTCGTTTTTCGGTCAGGACCCGGCCGGGGATTACCCGTTCCCGTCCGCAGAGTCAAAGTCGGGCAGGTCCGGCAGTTTGAATTTCGTGTTTTCCGGTGGACCGTCCATTTCGTGAATCACGCAGGTTGTCCTGTTTTGCAACAGGTTGAGAATATCGTCCACCAGGATTTCCGGGGCCGAGGCGCCCGCCGTGATGCCGATTTTTCTGACGTCCCGCAACCAGTCCGGATCGATTTCATCACCATTATCGATGAGATAGGCTGTTGCACCCTGCTTGGCAGCGACTTCCCGAAGCCGATTTGAGTTGGAGCTGTTTTGCGAGCCGACAACAAGAAAAAGGTCAACCTGGCCGGCCAGGTTGCGCACGGCGTTTTGCCGGTTCTGGGTTGCGTAGCAGATATCGGTCCGGTCCGGGGTGTCGATCTCCGGAAATTTGTTCCGGAGCAGGCCGAGCAGGTCCGCGGCATCATCGAGGCTCAGGGTGGTCTGGGTGACGTAGCCTACCCGGTTCGGATTCGTGACCTTGAGCGCTTCCACATCCGCCGCATTGGAAATGACATGCACCTTGCCGACGGCCCTGCCGCAGGTTCCCACCACTTCAGGATGATGCTTGTGGCCGATAATAAGCACGTCATAGCCGATCTTGTTGAGCCAGGCCACGCGGCGGTGTACCCTGGTCACCAGCGGGCAGGTGGCATTGATGGCATGCAGGCCCAGCTCACGGGCCTGATCTTCCACGGCCCGGGCGACACCGTGGGCGCTGAAGATGACGACCGAGCCCGAAGGGATTTCATTCAGGGTTTTGACAAAGACCGCGCCTCGCTGCCGGAGGCTGTTGACCACGTAGGTGTTGTGAACGATCTCGTGCAGAACAAAAACCGGGGCCCCGTATTTATCAAGTGCCTGGTTGACACTGTTTATGGCGCGATTGACCCCGGCGCAGAACCCCCGGGGGTTGGCAAGAAATATTTCCATACTGTTCCATGTTTGTGCCGGATTCGCGGTTTTTTGCGAGTCCGGCAAATTTTGCTTAACTCCACTGCGTAACAATGTAAAATAACGTATTCTACGACTCAAGGGTATGAAAAAGTCAGTGTGCCCGTAGAGAGAACAACGGATATGTGACCATGGGACGGAAATTTTTCTTTGTTTTTTTCGTATGTTGTATCGCCCTGTCGGCGGCGGGCTGGGCTTCTGAAACAGCAACCGGACCAGCAGCAACCGGACCGGCAACCCGGGTCATCGAACATTTTAACCGGGTCCTGCTCGAATGTTTGCAACAGGGTTAAAGCTTGAGCTATTCGGAGCGGTACGCGCTCCTTGAGCCGGTCATGCGGAAATCTTTTTTTTATGATCTGATTGTCAGGAAAAGCACGGGTGATCACTGGAAGACGTTCAGCGACGAGCAGCAGAAGGCTTTGCTTGAAAAGTATATTGCCTGGTCGGTGGGTGCGTATGCCCGGCGTTTTACCAGGTATCGCGGCCAGGAATTCAAGGTGGTGTCCAGTGAACCGGTGAGCGATAAATACAAAAAAGTCACCTGCCTGGTCACGACGCCCGGAAAGGAAAGCCAGGAACTGATATACCTGCTGACGCATTACCAGGATCAATGGCGCATTGTCGACATCCAGGTGGACGGGGTCAGCCAGCTGGCCCGGACCCTGGCCCGGTTCACCTCGGTGCTCGATGAACAGGGACCCGAGGCCCTGCTCAAGGGGCTCGACAAGAGGACCCGGAAGCCCGGGCCGGTTGCTCGGAAATAGCCCTGAAACGCAGTGCGCACCGTTGCGCTGTCTGGCTGCCGCTTAGTTTTTTTACGTTTTGCCGCAACCGCGCCTGTGACGCTTTATTTCAGGGGAAATCCCGTGAATTCCATGGTCCGGAGGTCCGGGTTCAGAACTTGAGATCGACCCGCGGTTTTGCATCAGGCTCTCGGTCCAGCTCCGGCAGGCAGATGACCAGGCGGCCAGGATCAATGGCGTATTCCCTGACCAGAAAGTCCTTGACCGCCATGGTCCGGGCCCGCCCCAGGTCAAGAAGGATATTTATCTCTTCCGTGGTCAGTTCCGCCGCCGGCACTTTGTCCTCTGTCTTGTTGTCCTGCCCGGGGAGGTGCTCGTCCGGCAGAACCATGGCGCAGAGTTCCATGTCCAGGCCGGGGCGGTTGTCCAGAAGGTCGGCGATCCGTTTGAGATAGTCCTTCTGCACGGCGTCAAGCCCTGTCTCGCCCCTGGCAAAGATGACCGGCGGCATCCGTGTCTCCATCAGCTTTTCACCTATCTTGAGACCAACGTACGCGGCGGCTCCGTAGGGCCCGAGCGTAAAGACCAGATAGGAGGAAGTTGCCGCGACAATGGCCTTGCTCAGCGGGGCAACAAAGAGGTTGGTGATATCGAATTCAAGATCATTCAAGGGGCCGGTGATGGGCATCTTGAGTTCGATGTTGTCGTGTTTGTCCCGGAGCAGGGCCAGGGCCGAGGCAAGCGGCAGGGGCAGTTGACTTTCGAACTCCGCGGCCAGGTCATCATCCAGGGTCTTGATCCGCAGTTTCCTGAACAGCCATGTTTTCTGAAGATCAAGAGTGTTGTCCCTGATGGACATGGTCGTGTCGACGTTGAGGGTGCCCTGGGTCGGGACTATGCCCAGATACTGCATGCTGTATGGAGCGAGCTGGGACAGGGGATAATTTTTGATAACCCCGGACTGCTCCAGAAAGAAATTCTTGCCAAAGGGCTTGACCTTGCCTTCTACCTGGAGGAAGGCGTACCTGTCCAGGGCGCCCTGCAGGGCATAGGAAGCGGCCTGGTCGGGGTGGGTTGAGTCGAGGGCGCCGACCTGGAGGTTTTCAATCAGCATATCCAGGACGTATGGGTGCTTCAGGCTTTGATCCTCAAAACGGATGTTCGAGTGGGCCGTGGTGGCTATCCGGCCGATTTTCAGCGCGAAATCTTTAGTGGCAACGGGTTCCGGGTCTGCTGTTTCCTGTTCCGGCCTTCCCTCATCCCCGGTCGGCAGCAGTTCCCCGCGCAACGCTTTCAAGTCCCGGAGAAAAAGCAGGTCTCCGCTTGGATCCCTGATCAGGCGCAGGTTCAGGCCGGCCAGGTTGATGTTGTCGATTTTCAGTCCGTTTTCAGCGCTCCAGAACGGTTGCTCAGCGGTGACGCCGACCAGGTGCAGCACATCGGTTTTCCGGCCCTCGACGGATTCTTCCAGGAGGCGTCCTTCGCTCAGTTGAAAGGAATCCGCTCTGATCCGTGG
>JAJRTB010000236.1 GCA_024278495.1 Deltaproteobacteria bacterium | reverse complement strand
GGTCACCATGTTCTGGTGCCGTCGCATGAATTTGTACAGTTCCTGGATGGATTCTACCGTGCCCTGTCTGCAGATACCCGAATATTCCGCAAGCTCGTCACTGGTCAGGCGGGCCAGGAAATCGGCGGGTGTAAAGCTGACCAGCTCTCGCGCCTGCTCGTCCACCACAAAGCCCACGGGTTCATACACCTCCCCGCAGCCGATATGCAGGGGCGCGGCCAGGGTTATCTGAAAATAAACGGTTTCAGGTTTCATGATACGCTCCTCGAGAAGGGAAGATACAGGCTGTACCCCTGGGCGACTGTTTTTTTCTCAGCCAGGGAAAGCCCGGTAACGGCAGTCCCGATGTAGGGTGTGTCAGGCAGAGAGTCGCCATCAGGATAAAAAACAGCGCCTTCGTCAGCCATGACGATGGGGTTCTTGAAGGGGTTGCTGCTCAGGACCAACCGATCGCCGTGTTTGCCGAAACGGGTAAAGGGCAGGGAAAAATGGTTACAAAACCTGTCCGGCCCTGGCACACAGGGCGCGAGGGTGTAGCACCCCTCTGCCTTGTTGAGCCGGGGCCAGTCGGTCTCCTCGACCTCACCAAGGCTGAAACGCCCGAGCCCGGTGGAGGCGTCACGGCCGAAACCGAAACAGCCGATGGCTTCCAGGCCGCGGCATAGTCGCTCCATGTCCAGGGCATCCTCGTCTATGGCGGCAAAGACAACCAGTTCCAGGCCGGGAAGATAATGAATGTTCTCCATGGAAAACGGATCAAACCCCTTGCCGGTGGTCATGGTCCGGCGGTCGATGGAGTTGTGCGCCCGGTTTGCGGAGAGAATCGGTTTCTGCCGACTTTCAGGCATATCCTGCAAAGAGCGTTTTTCCAGGTCGGAAAGTGTTGCCAGGTGCAGTGCAAACAGCTTCCTGTCGGTAACCGGGTTGCAGGCTGCTATGTCGGACAGCTTGTTTTCCGCCACCGGCAGCCATTTCCTGGCCTTTTCCCGCTTTCGGGATTCGGCCCGGATCTTGCGGGGCATGCTTGGCGGAAAATCCATCGGCATGGCAGGCCTGGGCAGAAAGTATGTGGCTGTACCGGCCGTGTCTGTTATTTGGGGAAAAGCCGATGAAAAGACGGCAAACGGCCGTTCCGGGTACAGGTGGACCCAGTGTTTGAATCCACGATCGAGCAGGTCATCCTGCAGCGCCGCCTGCCAGCAGAACTGGCCAAACAGGGTGTCTCCCTTGAGCGGGGTGCCGAACGGTGATTCCGGTTTGAGGGTTATGGCGTATATTTTCATGGTTACGGCCTCAGGAAAAGGAGATCGCATCAAACTGCTGCTGGATGGTTGCATCATCAAAGGCAAAGGCAATTCGGCCATATCCCCTGGAACCGCTTCCGCCCAGGGCATCCAGTTCAAGCATTTTCAAGCCTTCGAGAAGCAGCCCGGTAAGGTCTTTATCCTCGTCGCCTTCCATTTCCTTGATAGCGATGAAAAAGGCGAATGCAACACCGGCCACCACCCGTTCGGTCTGGCGTAAAGACTTCCCGAGAGCTGTGCCGGAAATCCGGTCAATGGCGGTTTCGGCCTTGATCTCGGTCAGGGCAACGTCCCTGGCCTTTGCCTCCCATTCCGGGGTGAGGCTGCAGTCGGCAAAAGAGACCCTGGTCGGCCCGAATGCCCGGGCGTCTTCGCCATCCGCCCCACTGGTGCCGAACAGGGCGCAGATTTTCCTGGCTTCCTCTAACTGCCGGCCATGGAATTTTTCCAGATGGGTAAACCGCAGCGCCCTGCCTTCGGTCCCGGCCATGCAGCCGGAGCGCATTTCCAGCAGGGCCCGGACCTTGCCCTTGAGGGATGATCCGGGGATATAGGGCAACCTGGTGTGCGGATGGCGGACCACAGTGTTGTCAGTGCCGCCAATGTGCATTTCCGTGTCTCCGGCCCCGATATGCAGGCCGCTGAGCAGGGTAATCCGGCCTGTGATCTGTCTGATTGCTTTCAATTTCATCGAAGTCACCTCTTCTCTTAATTCTTGCGATAGGATTTGTAAAAGCCGATAAAGGATTCAAAAAAACTGGTAAAGGTGTACAGATCGTCCCTGTCCTGCACCTGGTCGCGGATGGTGTCGCCAAACAGGCTGACAAAAGAATCCGTGACCAGGCCCCGCCCCTTGGCATAGGCGACCTTGGCCACCATCATGTGGACCTGGGGCATGATCAGCTCCCATGGCTCGTCACCACTTTGCGCCTTGATGTTGAGCCTGGTCAACTCGTCGAAGAAGCGGCGCAGCTGGGTGCTTGAATTATTTTTTTCCCTGCTTTTTTTGCAGTTATTTTTTTTGTCCCAATATGTTTCAAGACCGTCCTCATGAATTTTTTTTGCCAACTGATCAGCGGTTTTCGAGAAGAGATAGGGATCGACCTCTCTCTTGTCCCTGTTTTTCCAAAGTGTC
The DNA here is from genome assembly GCA_024278495.1 of Deltaproteobacteria bacterium. Lineage (GTDB taxonomy): Bacteria > Desulfobacterota > Desulfobulbia > Desulfobulbales > Desulfobulbaceae > UBA10518. Next base: position 30,619 of record JAJRTB010000236.1, on the reverse strand, counting down.
ACTGTAGCCATGTCTTTTCCCCTGTTTATCGTTGTTCATAGAGTTGGCTCCAAAGCGCTATCTTCAGCGCGGAGCCGTATTCTTCCAGCCAGTTTTTCACCACCACAACCTCCCGCATGGCCGCGTCTCTCTCCGCGCCCTTTTTCCTGATATTCCGCTCCAGGCTGTACCTGAGCAGGGCCGGCCATTTCAAACATTCCATGTCACGCATGTACACGGCCCGGCCGGCGCGGGTTATCCGCCCGGCCTTGCCTGCCATGTCGATAAAGGCGTTGAAGCGGTAGAGCGTGACCTTTGAGATAAGTTCCCGATCCACCCAGCCCGCCATGGCCTGCTGCTTTTCACGCAGGGTTTCAAATTTTGCCCAGGTCACGGTTTCCCCGAACATGGAGATACGGTTGCGACCGCTTTCCTTGGCCTGCTTAAGGGCTTCTTCCGCGGCTTCGGCCAGTTTGTCCACCGGTTCATGGGTCTTGTGCAGAGTAATCCCTGCGGAAAAGGTCAGGCCTCCGTCCTGGTCGTTGCCGCTGACATACCGACTCCAGTCCCTTCTGAGTTTCCGGGCCAGGGCTGCCATGGTGCTCCATGGGCCGATCAGGAAGAGATCGTCACCACCGGCAAACACGGTGTACACTGTGTTGAACTCTTCACAGGAACCAAGAAGATACGGAAGGTACAGGGTAAAAAACTGGTCCAGCCGCCGGGAAAGTGTTGCCATACGCGATATGGTAAATCGCTCTCTTGGCATACCGCAGGACATGAACATGCCGAGATGATCGACATCGGCTTTCAGGACGCCAAGCGCCGCAGTTCCCCGGCCATCCTTTTTGGCCAGGGCAGCAAGAGCGTTGAATGTCAGGGGAACCCTGTTGCCAACGAGTTCCCGGGGATCTACGGTATCTTCTTCTTTTTCCAGCACATCCAGGACAGCGCGTTTTTTCAGCACACTCTCCGAGTACACCGGGACATAACCGTTTAGCAGGCGGGTTGTCCCGGCCGCAGGTATTGAACCGTCCTCATTTACGTTAAGACAGCAGAATTTTACCAGCGCGTCGTCGTCCGGTACCTCTTTCTCTTCCATGAACCGCACCTGGAAACGGTCAAAGAAGGGCTCCAGCAGGAGTTCGTTTTCCCGGGCCTGTACATCACCATCAAAGATTGCCAGGTTCCTGCCCTTGACCAGGTTGGCGCCAAGCATTATGTGGTCGCGGCAGATGGCGCAACTACTGCCCTGCCGGTCAATCCAGTCATTGTTTTCAGCTTTTCGCACGGAAGGTCTCTTGCCGCAGAAAGGACAGAGGGGCTTGTCAAGATCGTTGTTAAAGGAGTTGAGAAACGACTCCACGACCCCGTATCGTCCAGGATGCATCCGCTGATATTTCCGGCGATCCATGGCCCGGAGATGTTCATCCCACAACCGGGAAAATTCTCCCTGGCAGAATCTGGCCGCTGATGCCGGCGTGGCAGTTATTCCCAGGCTTGCCTGACCGTAAGAAATCCTGAACAGCCAGTCGTTCAGTTTTTCGGCGGTCTCGTCGATAATCGTTCGGGCGTTGGCCGTATTGGCGGCCAGCAGGTGAAATTTACCCGCGGCATTGAGAAAAACGGCGGTGAAGGGAAGATCCAACGCCCGGCACAACGACTCCGCCGCCAGCTCGCTGAACAGGGACACCGCAAATGACCGGCCCCGGAGGAGCTTGGCCCGTAATCGCTGCTGCTCGCCACCGGCTGAAAAAACAAAGTCCTGGATGCCGTAAAAATCTCCTGACACCAGGAGAAATTTTTCAGGACGGGTGTCCTGAACAGCCTTTGTGGCAAGAGTACCTGTCTCCCTGTGATAGATATACAGGGGAACCGCCAGGGCCGCCGTTGTCCGGCAGTGGTCGTACAGCGAGACATCCGGAATAACGCCCCCGACTCTCGCCGCCGGAATATGTGAGGTATAACAGGCAAGCAGACTGTCAAAATGCTGGCTCCAAATTTCCGGTTGCTCCCTGTGGGGCAGGTCCGCAAGTTGTACGATAAACCCGTCAAATAATTGCTGGTACTCCTTAACGGCCTCTTGCCTGCTGATTTTTTTTCTTGGTTCGGGAAAGGCAGAAGTCGCCGAAAGAGGCGCAAGTGCATAGGCGGTTTTGTAGCTGTCAGACTGCGCAAATTGCTGCTGCCGCGGGTCACCGTCAACGGCCAGAGCTTCAAGAACCGAGAGCAGCCTGGTGGAACGAAACTGCGTAAACGGGATATTCGTCTGGTCGGAAAATTCAGCCCGATCAAGTCCTGCGCTCAGGCAATCCGCCTGGGTAATACATTCCTGCATTGCAGTTTTCGGCCTGTGGTGGCCGGCCGCCAGGTTGACGAAACTGTCTCCTTCGCCCCAGCCAGGTTCGTTGAGACAGCGGGGCATCTTCTCACCAAACTGCTCGATGAAGGCCGCTGTGTAGAGTGCATGAACATGGGTATGGCGTTTGTTGTAAAAAGGCTGATACTGTCCCGCATTATCATTGACATATTGCGGAGACACCTCCATGCTTCCCTGGGCAAACTTGCCGACATCATGCATCAGGCCGGCAAGGGCTATTTTCATAACTGTCTGGTCCATAAGTGATCTCCGTAATGTTTTTTCATATCCACCTCCATGCCAGCAGGCCGGTCAGGGCGGGCGTAAGCAGAAAAAACGCAACTCCCAGGCATCCGCCCTTGCCGCCGCCGCTGTTGTTCATGTCCTGCCGTTCGTCTTTTTCACATTCCTTATAGATGATGTAATCCAGGGCATCATCGTCATCAAACAGGTTGTCTTCATCCATTGTTCGCTCCTTTTTTTCCTGGCAGTGCTCCGGGTATGTTTTTTCGCTCTCTTTTTATTTGTACGGTCAGATTGTGATTTTTTTTAGTTTTTTTTCTGGAAATTTTAACGACCGTGTTTTTTCCGGGCCAGTGACGCGCTGGCAAGTTCCAGGGCCAGCCGGGACCATGGCTCGAACTGATCCTTCCCGGTCTCTATCTCGTCGCTGGACAACCACCCCAGGGAATGGAGGTCCTCGCCGCCGGGCCGCAGGCGGACATGGTTTTCATCCCGCACCAGGCAGAGATGAACCGCTCCCAGGTGCACCCGGCCCACCGGGTCGGAATCGTCATTTATCCAGCCGATGAACCGGGTCGATATATCGCCGTGGCAGATAAGCTCTTCTGTTCGTTCCCTGACAAGGCCCTGCTCATAGTCTGTTTTGTTCATACGGTTGGAAGTCGCATCCTTGCGGTTCAGATGCCCGCCGATCCCCAGGGAGCATCGCCCGGACAACCGTTGCTCTCCCACACCTCCACCCCTGCGGAAGACAAAAAAACGCCCGCTGCTGTGAAAAACCTGGTAGGGAATGATTTGCTTGTATGCCGGGTTCTTTTCCGCCACGGTCCGCTTGATGAAGTGATGCGGCAGCGCGAGCACTGTTTCCAGGGGCGGCTCCGGAGATACTCCCTCGGGCAGTGGGCTGGAAAAAACCGTTTCAAGGTCTTTTCGGGCGATACAGAAAACCTGTTCCATCAGGATCGATCCTCCTGAAAGTAGTTGTTGAGAATGATGTCGAATATCTGTCTGTCCACCTTTTTGAGGAGCCGGTCTTTCTCGTCTTTGGGAAGAAAAGCGGCCCGGAAACCATTGCGTACCAGTTTGAGGATGTCCCAGCGTGACAGGCCATTCTCGCTGAGGCGGGCCGCGACCAGGTACTCCCTGGACAGGTGGGTAGCCGATATGCCGGGATTGTCCGTATTGATCGTCACCGCTATTCCGTGACGCAGGTATTCTTTGAGAGGATAGCGGTCACGTGGAGATGCATCACCGGGAAGATGGAAACTGTTGGTCTGGACATTGGACGATGGACACATCTCGATGGCGGTTCCGTAGTCGCGGATGTAATGCATCATTTTCCTGTTGTTGATCAGTTTGAGGCCATGGCCGATCCGTTTGGCGTGCAGGACGTAGAGGGCCTGCCAGATCCTGTCGTCATCCTCCATTTCGCCGGCATGGATGGTGATATTGATGAAATGGTGATGAAGCGGCATGAACAGATCCCGGAACTGAACAGGATCATGGTCCTTTTCCTGGCCGGCAAGGTCGAAGCCGACAACCCGGGGTGTCCTGGAGGAGCCCTGATGCGTATTCCCGGCAAAACAGACCGCTGCGCTCACATGGCTGGCCATGGCGGCCCGGGATTTGTGACGGGTGGCCATGACGAGCAGGTTGACCGTGAAGTCGTCATGGCGCCGCATGAAACTGCGGCCCTCGTCGATAAGGATGTTCAGCACGTCCCTGATGTCCAGGTCCCGGCGACAGTAGTTGTCCGGCGAGCAGCGGACCTCGAGGTAGCGGACTCCGTCGTCGTAACAGCGCTGCAGAAGCCAGGACATGGCTGCCCGCAGACATCGCTCTGTCTGCAGCAGGGCCGAGCCGCCCAGGTCGCCGCAGGTCATGTACCAGGCCAGGTCCTTGGCGCGGCAGTCACGCATCTTCCTGCTGTCAAAGGAGAGATCCTCGATCTGCTCGTCCGTGAGCTGGGCAACCAGGGCCGGAATACCGCCGTCCGGGGGAACCGGATCGAGCAGCTCTTCCAGATTGTCGAGACAGTGACGGACTTCCGGTCGCAGGCTCCGCAGGTGTCCGGAAGTCAGCCGCGGCAGAGAGACACCGGTTTTTTCCTCGACGATTTTTTTCACGGCAGAGGTGTCAAGCCTACAATCCTCGACCATCAGGCGTGCCAGCTTCCTGAGCAGAGGCAGGTCAAAGGCGCCGCCGAGATGACAGTGCAGGTCCGCCTTGGGCAGCTTTCTGAGCCAGACCAGTTCCCTGTCGGATTGTTCCCGGTCCACGCCGATCCGTTCTTCCTGAAGTTTTTTCAGCACGCTTTGCGGAAGAATCGCAAGCGAACGGAAGTTGTCTCCGATACCATCCCTGAGGGGTATGGCGTCGCACCGTTCCCGATAGAATTGCCGGGCCGGAATCCACAGGATGTTGAACGTATTCGTCTGGTCCCTTATTGGCTTGTCCCGGTCTGTCTGCCGGGAATCGGTGATGGCCAGGTATCCCTCGCAGCCGTGCAGGAGACCGGCCTCGATCAGCCGGTTGGTCATGGTTTTCCGGCCGCCGGAGGAAATGATGAGCCTGCCGGTGGAGCCGGCCAGCTTTTCGACCAGGGCATAGACTTCTTCCTTCATCTCCTGTTCGTCTGCGGCTGTTTCGATGTCCGTACATCGCAGGAACAACGGCTCGATGGCAACCTCCGGATAGTCGGCGACAACCTTGCCCTCCAGTTCCTTCAGCTTTTTCCCGCTGTCGGCGGTACAGATCAGGTGCACCGCGGCAATGCCGGAGCCGGAAAACGCCCGGCGAACCTGTTCGGCTTCCCCGGTATAGGAAAAGCGGGCGCCGCCATTGAAAAAATCCAGGTATTCGAGGATCAGGTCCACATTGCCCAGGGCCGCGAGAAGAACCACCGGTTCCGGGCCGGGCCGCCTGTTTTTCTGCATTTTCAGTTATCTCCCCGGCAGGTTTTGCCTTCTCCATGGAGGCTCAGTCGGAATTTTCCCAGGCCGAACACGGTCTGCTTGCCGATGTTGACCTGTTCGGCATAGCGCAGGATCGGGAGGAATTCCCGAAGTTCTCCCTGGTAACCGATGGAACCGGCCAGGCCGCTCAGGGAGGTATTCTGCCGCTGCCGGCTGGACCAGCGGAGCAGTTTCTGCCAGCGGATGTTTTTTGTTTTTTCCCGCACCTCTCCTGCCCTGCTCGCCAGGCCCCGGTAGTCAAGATCAGGCTCGCCGGCTCCGTAGGCGTCCTCCAGGGAGGAGATGCGGCGCAGGCAGGCGCGGATGAGCACGTGAAAGGGCAGGTTCAGCTCCATCCTGTTGCTCTGCTTGAGGCGCAGCGGGGTCAGCAGGTCAACCTGCAGCCTTGATATAGCGCCATCGCCGGGGTCAGCCAGCCGGAGCCGTTCGATTTTCTCCGGCTGGCGCAGCACCTCGTTGTCGGCTAAGTAGATGTTCCGGCCTGTGGTGACAATCTGCTGCAGCACAAACCTGCCCATGCCGTGCCTGCGACCGGCGCCGATGCCGGATTCACCCATGAGGCGGACCGCGTAAACGATCTGCGGCAGCAGGTCGTTGGCCCGATCCAGGAGAAGCAGGGAAAAAACAAGCGGATCACCGATGTTCTTTTCCCCGGCCACGACCTCTTCCGGCTGCAGGACAAAGGGATGCGGCCGGGCATTGACCCTGCGGCCGTCCCTGGCCCGGTAGCGCTCGGTCTCGAAGATCCAGGCATAGGTGCACTGCTCCCGCAGCAGGCAGTCGCTGCACTGCTGCCGTCTGAGGGCGCAGTTCGTCTTTTTCAGGGCCCAGCCCAGGGCCCCGCGCAGGGTGGAGCCGAGATAGCCGGGCAAGCGTGCACCGGAGGTAAACCGGCAGTGGAAGGTGTATGTCTGTGCTTTGATGGTCATGGTTCTCTTCAGTCGGTTATCGGTAAATGGTCCCAGAGCCACCTGCTCCGGCTGTAGTTCTTTCCCGCCCTTCTCGCCTGGCGATACTATCGTCAATGTGCATAGCTATTTGACAATGGTGCCGGAGAATTACATTATTCCGTACCGGTCAGACCCTTCCAGCCTCAGCAGGACTTCCTGAAGAGTCTCGTGGAAATACCTGCCTTTCTCCTCCAGATCGTCTTTCATTCCGGCCTTACCAAGCCAGGCATGGTCAAAGCCGTTTCTGTAACTGGACAACTCACTGGCCAGTAACGGATCAGTGCTGATCAGGGGCTCGATCACTCCGGCCTCCTTCAGCCTGCGGTACAAGGGCTCCACCCGTTGCCGCTGTTCTTCCGACCCCTTGAAATTCCAGGATTCCTCGACATTCTGCAGCATCCTGAAAAAGACGCCGCCGTAATGATCGACGCGTTTCCGCCGTTTTTTGGCATTCAGGCTTTCCTCTTGCTCAAAATGGAGCATGACGAGCGAGCTCAGCCATTCGCGCATAACCGTAAATGCCTGCATGAGCAGGCCATGCTCGAGGAGCAGTCCGGCCAGGTTGAGCTGAAATTTGTAATACCCGAGGGTATAGCCGGTTCTGTCCGGGTTGGTGACATTTGCGGCCCCGGGAAGAGAAAACTTGTTTGCGACCATTTCCAGAAGTATTTTGGCAGCCGGAGAGCTGGCGCTGTCGAGCTGTTCGATACAAGTCATCAGCCTGGAAATATCATCCGCGACATTGTTGACATCGACATTGATGATTCTTCGGGTCACCTGCGTGCAGGCATCGGCAAAGTCCCTGTCCGACAATTCGGCAAACTGGTGTCTGTTGGTGCTTTCGGCAGCCTCGGCCAGGCCGCGGGCATCGGCGTCACGTGTCAGCCGTGTCACCGCGTCGGCCCAGGTGTTGATGTCGAAGAAGGAGCGCATGTCCACCAGCGGCGCCAGTTGCCGGTCTTGTTCAAAGGCCCCGTAGAAGACATGGGCCAGGCGGATCTGTTTTGTTTTCTGAAGAAAATTGATGGCCGCGGAAAAGACCACCGGGATGGACCGGTAGCCGTGGGTCAGGTCGATACAAAGCTCATCTTCGTCGCGGACAACAGAAAAGATCCGCTCGAACCATTGCCACTGGCCGGCATTGCTCATATCCTCGTCCAGTTCGATCAGGTGAACCTCACCGCGGCAGGGTTCCAGTTCCCTGCTCAGGGCGTCATAATGTCTTTCCTTCGAGGCCCTGGTGGCGACAATATAGAGGATATCGAACCGGTCCCAACCCAGGAGCATCTGCTCTGCCACCTGGACAAACCGGGTCGGATCAGAACGTTTAGCACTCAATTCATAGACAGTTTCTTCATACTGGCCAAGCCCAAGAAAACTCAGATATACGCGCCGCATAATTCCTCCTTACCTGCCATAGATTCTGAACCGGACGTGCCGGAAGGTGTGGGTCAGCCGTATTCCGCCGTCAGCGAGCTGTTCTTCCACTGCCCGGCGCTCCGTGGTGGAATAGACAGGGATATATCCCTGGTTCAGGGCATGGTCTGCCAGCAGGAAACAGGCGCCGAAGTCACCCTGGATGAGGACAAAATCACCCGCAACCGCCTGGGCATCAAGCCAGGTTATGACCGGGAGAAGGTGCGGGCGGATGGCTTCCTCCCGTGGCGGGACAGCGGCCCAGATACGGCGGAGATCCCCCGGTGGTTCGATAATCTGCCTAACTCCGAGTTCCCGGCGGGCCTGCTCCTCCTGAACCGGGGTGAGGGTGTGGTTAAAGAGCAAAAACATGTCAGCCATTTTTCTTTGTTCTCCTGCGCTGCCCATACATGTTGCCTGCTATCATTGAACCGACTATGAAGGCGGCGCCGAAATCAACGTTGTCCGGTCCTGTTTCTGGAGGTACCGCGTCAGGTTGCGCGGTTTTCTCCCCTGTCTCGAATTCATCAAGTTCATGTTCCGGTTCAATGAATTCGCCCGCAGATAAATCGTCGTCATAAACATCTTCGCCTGATTCATCCGGGGGTTCTTCCATGCAATCATCATCAAAAAAATCATCCTGATCCATTGTTTTCTCCATTGTTCATCTTCTTACCCTCTCTATACGGTCAGAAATGTATTTTTTTTCAAAACAATGAACTTTAGCACCCGCCCGGTCAGCTCCTCCCGCGCTGCGCGTGAATGCGCACTGGTTCAGGTTATCGGTAGCTGAAGGGAAAAAGTTCATTTCCGCACCGGAAGACCAGGCCGGGGATCTCCCGGCCCGGCACCCCGTACAGACGGCTGAAATGCTCCCTGTTCAGATGTGAGTCCTCCGCTATCCATCGGACAGTTGCGGCGGCCTGCTCATAATCGGCGTCACCTGCCATGCCTGCCGCGTGCAGTTCGGCCAGGGAACAAAGCGCCATGGCCCGCATTGTCTCACCGCCTGCCAGGCAGATCCCGACACTGCGGCGAAACATCCGCTCCGCTTCGCTGTGCCGGCCGGAGGCCAGGAGGATGCGGCCAAGATTGCGCGACAAGAGCTGCCACGGATGGCCGGCACCCTCCAGGGCATAGTGCACCGGCAGGTTCCGGGGACCGGAGACCCGAAACCCGGTATCGGCAAGGAAACGAAACCCGAGCGCCGCCCTGAACACGTCCTCTGTCGTCCCGTCAGCGGCCATGGCGCAGGCGGTTCGCCACAAGGCGTCTGCATCGCGTTCTCCATCCAGGCCGAAATAGCCGGACAGAAGGGAAGCCGCCTCGTCTGTCCGGCCGGCATCGAGCAGGCCGTAAATCCGGTAGTTATCGAGCCGTCCTGCCTCGCGGCAGTTTTTCCGGCCAAAGGCTTTTTGGGACCTGTCGGCAGCGCCAAGCAGTTGTTCCAGAAAGTCCGGGCCGCAGAAACCGCAGTTCTGCGCCAGGGTGCCGTACATGGCGCCCAGGGTATGACTGCTGTGCGGGTAATCTTCGTAATGTCTCTCTTCCAGCTCCAGGGCACGGCGGAACAGGTCGGGCAGTTCCGGCCGGAAGTCATAGGTGTTGAACCGGCCCGAAACCATGAGGCGGTTGGCCAGCTCGGCACGCTCACCCGGCTCAACCATGTCCATCATCCGGGCGGCTACCCTGCCCCAGGCGGCGGACTCGCCGGTTCGCCCCTGATGATCGGCAAAAGCCATCACCGCGAGGCACCAGTCAAAAAGGGCAAAGACAAAATCAGGGGGATTCCCGGGAGCCCGGACCAGAGCCCCGATCTCACCGGGTGAAAACAATCCGGCCGCAAGGGAACCGCGAGCAGGGTCAAACCCGCACCTGCGCAGACATTCCGCAAGTTGTTTCAGATGGACAACAGGTTGCTGCCGCACCTGTTCAAGCAGCAAACAGGTCTCTTTGTTCAAAAGAAAGGGGAGCGGCAGACAGTGGAACCGGGCAAGAAGTTCTCCGGGATCGTGCCTGCAGGACTGGTAGCGGGAGATCCGGCCCGGCTGGATGCCGCCTGCCAGGAGTTCCGCCGCAAACCAGGCGTCTTCGGCTTCAGCGCAGGCAATCACGTTCTTTTGTTTTATGATTTCCGCACCGTTTTCAGCAGGCGCGAGAAAAAGCCGGGCCCGCGCGTACCGGTATTTTTCCGGCAGGTTGGCCACAGCGCCAATCACGCCGTCCCGACCAATCACGCCGCTTGCAAACAGACCTGACGGCCAGGCGGCATTCTCCGCCAGAAAACGCGCCCCCAGAAACACGGGAAGCCCCAGGGATCCGCCGGTAACCGGAACCTCTTCGTCCGCCTGCAGTGACCAGAGATGATGACCGCTCCGGGGATCGCCAACATCCAGCGCCAGGCGCATCGCTTTCAGGGTCTGGTCATCGGGAACGGGCCTGCCCGCTGGTGAGAAATCGGTTTCCTCTCCTGTCCGGCAGAGACAAAACCAGACGACACCGGCCCATCCCGCACGCGAGACAGGAACCGGCACGGATATCCAGGGCCGGCTAAGCAGGGATGCCGGGACCAGTTCATCAATGCAGCCGGAACAAAGGGACCCGACCCGCGCCTTCAGCTTCAACCGCTCCTCCCCGGGAGCGCGGACAAGACCAGACAGCAGGTGCTTTTGAAAAAGCGCATCCAGGCCCGCGCAACGGGCCGTTGCCATGAGAGTTTCCAGGGTTTCCTGATCAGGGAAGGAACCGGGCGCCGGCGTTCGCAAAAGCTGCCTGCCATGTTCGGGAGAACTGCGCAGAAGCACGGCAAGCTGCCGCCAGTGCGGGTGCATATCCGGAGATTCAGGAAGAAACGAGGACACGGATAACCAGTTCTCCTTCCGCCGGATCCCTCAGGCCGTCAACCGGGAATGAGGCCCAGAACACTCCATCCTCAAACCCGTACTGCCCCGGCAGGGGGGCGACGGACCAGGCATCCGTTTGCCAGCGAAAAATCCACCTGTCTTCCGGCATGGCCGCAAAACCGCACACGCCGCTGATATGCAGAACGCCGGCTTCACCGGTCTGAACCGTTATGTCGGCGCCCGTTACCCGCGCCCCGACAATCCGCCCCTGGCGGACTGTAAAGAGCAAGACAGGTATACCGGCCGGCTCCGCACCGGCCGCCGCCATGGGCAGGAGTTCGTCCGCGGGAACTGTGCGGGCCAGCACAGTTTCCACGGACATGTCCTGCGGGGAGGCAGGGGGGACAAGGGGTAATACCTTCAGGTCGTCATGAAGAGTCTGCGGCGCGACAATCACGGGCTCGGCAGGATCTGTTTCCAGCAGGCCGGCCACGGAACCGGACGCGAAATAAAATCCCGTTTCCACCTCCATCTGCCGGAAAAACCAGAGCAGGGAACCCGGCTCTATATCGGCGTCGGCCCCGGATTCGCCGTCCAGCTCCTGTCGGATCCGGGCAAGGCGCTTCTCTGAAACACGGCCAAGGGCAAATTCCAGGTCGCTTTTCCGCAGGACATACCGGTTCCAGCATTCCGCGAAGCCGGATACATTATTGTCCAGAGAGACATCCCCCGGGCCGAGAAAAAAATCGTCACCAAAGGTCTGCACTACCTGAACGGCTGCCGAATCAACCACGTCAACCACCAGGACGACCGGCCCGTGGTAGTACCGTTTTTGGGTCCCCAGCCGGAAAGTTCCCCAGAAAGAGACCAGAGTTCACCGGGCAGCGGTGCGGCGGGAGGAGAATCAGGCCTGACAGGAGAAAGATCAAAAAGACTTCCTTCCCCGCGAGCGGCGGCACAGGCAGGGCAGATCCCGAGATGTTCCCTGAGTTCCCGGGTCATCCTGCCATGAAGAATATGCGGCGGAGGGCAGCACCGAAGGATCCACGCATTCTGCCAGCTCAGTTTGCGCTGAATCTCATCCATGGCGCTGAAAAACGTTTCTGTTCAATATCTGTTTCATCGTATTTCCCTACCCTCTTTTACGGTCAACGAACATTTTTTTCACAAATTTTCCGCACCGCCTCGATAAAATACAGCCCGACGCCCCCGTCCAGATCGGCAAGCGGGGGGCCGGGCCAATTCGCGACAAAGCTCTGCATGGCCCTGACGGTCTGTCGATGCGTCGCGTACACCTTGTGTTCCGGAAGAGCGAGCGCGCGAGCTATTTCCCGAAAAGTCAGGGGTGGTTCCTCCAGGCGCCAGAGAAAAATTTTTCCGCTGGCCTGGTCCAGTCCCCCGGCAAACTGGGCGGCCAGGGCATCCACTGACACTCGCTCCCTCAAGAGGGCGTATTTTTTTCAGGGGACAAAGCAGAATCGACCCGCGCATCGTTTTCACTCAGGACGCGGAGCTTCGGACGGTCCAGGCCGGGGATATGGGTCGCGAGATACCTGACAACCTCCCGCACAGGCACCCAGGCATAAATGTCGCGTTGCACGGCCTCACGGCAGAAAAAACCTGCGGCTTCTGCCAGGTAACGGGCGCTGAAAACCCTGTCCGCCGCCCCATCCAATGAAGCGGGAGGAGGCCAGCCGGCGTATTGCCGGGGCGGGAAAGACGCACCGCCGTCCATGCGTTCAGCCAGGTCCGCCAGGGTAAAAAAAAGGTTCCCCCCCTGTTTACGGGTCACAAAGGCATCACCGCCTGTCACAATATCACGGATTCTCCTGTGCAGATACGCTCTGGGATCTGCTTCCTTTGTCCTGAACGCATCCTGCCGGCGCCAGAAAAACCGTCGCACAGCCATGCGCAGGACTGTTTCACCACGGCCCTGGAGCAACGCGGCGACAAAATCGGGATGCGCAGGAAGCGCGGGCAGAAATTCATCGAACACGAACAGAAGAAAATCCTGAACCAGCTCATCGGCTGCCCCCCCGGGATCGTCCCCGTGTCGACGTGAAAGGGAACGTTCAAAGCCCCCGTCAAGAACGTGTCTGCGCAACTCTTTGCGCACCAGAGCCCTGGCCGCGCGCAGGCCGGTTTCGGTCTGAAGCAGATCACGCAGCCTTTTCGCTGCCAAATCAGCCGGCCTCACGAGCCACCATCCCGAAGACAAGTGTCCGGCACGAGCCCCATGAACAACAACTTGCGGGAAAAACGTCCATCCAGAGGCAGGGTAAAACTGTAGCGCTCGACAAGATAGGAATCCCGGTCCATGACATGCCCTTTCATCTCCAGGCGACATCCTTTTTGAATGTACCTGGAACGTTTGCTCCCCCTTCTGGAGGTACAGGGGCAAACCAGGGGGCCGGTCGTCCGCGCCGAGAGCACAAAGAGGGGATGGGTATCCTTGTCCGGCCGCAGGGTTGCGGGAAAACCACCGTCCGTATGGCGGCGCAGATCGGTGTCCGGGACGCCCATGAAAAACATCCTGTTCCGCCACTGGGCGGGCGGCAGGGATTTCACCGCGTCACCAAGAATGCTCAGGTCAGGGCGACGGAGGGCCTGGTTCAGAGAGGAGAGCGCAGTCTTCTTTTTTCGTTTTCCGCCCATGGCAATGGTCAAAAAAAAAAGGATCCCAACCTGACAGGTTGAAATCCCTTTATGATCAATGGTCGGGAAGAGAGGATTCGAACCTCCGACCCCAGCGTCCCGAACGCTGTGCTCTACCAGACTGAGCCACTTCCCGACTCTTTGTCTTTTCTGAATCCGTGACGAAAATTTGTGTCTTTGGCAAGGAACATATTGAAAAAGTGAAATATCTGTTCACATATTCAACCAGACGGGCTCTCACCCGGATCCAACCGTCAGAGCGCCCACCCGCGGCCCATATAAAGGTGATCAAACCATGGGGCATAGCCTTCCATAGCCGCATGGCCCGGTCACTTTCATTTGCGCCACGGGCGAACGCTCAGGGATACAGATCTTTGACAGCACTGTTTTCTGCCTGCCCATTTCCAGTCAGCGCCCGTCTCGTAAGGAGGCGGCGACCTCAATGGACTACGCGGGCACAATAAGCCGCGCAAATAAAAAACAGCCGGCCGTGTAGCCGACTGCTGTTTCACACTGCAAGAGGTATGTTATTTCTTGACGGCTTCGGCGAGTTTGCTGCCCGGCTTGAACTTGGCTACTTTTTTGGCCGGGATATTGATCATTTCGCCGGTACGGGGATTTTTTGCCTTACGCTTGGCACGCTTGACAACAGAAAAGGTGCCAAAACCAACCAGGGTTACCTTGCCGCCCTTGGCCAGAGTCTTGGTTACGGCCATGAGCATGCCGTTGAGCGCCTTTTCCGCCGCAGCCTTGCTGATATCAGCCGCACTGGCCATTGCTTCAACCAATTCCTTTTTGTTCATACTTCCCTCCCGTTTTTTTTGATTCGCCTTGCGGCTTCCAGGGGTTACCAGGCAAGGCCTGATTACTCGCCTCTAATTTGAAATGGATTTAATCCGATAGTCCCATCTTTGTCAAAGGAAAAAATGTCTTTTTTCTCGCCCAGGCCAACGGTTTCAACGCTTTTGATATAATTTTTCAACAAAGTCGGGCCAAAAAAAAGTCTGTCATGGCGCCGGCCAGGCAAAAATCGTCACAACTTTACCGGCCAGCCGGGTCCACAGCAATCCTGTCAATTCCCAGTTGCTGAAACTGTTCCCGCAGGGAGGCCTGAATTGATTCCCGGGTTATCCTGATCAGATCCGGACGTTGAACCTGCACGGTAACCGCATGCGTATCATGCAGGTCCAGCCGTGCCCGGCAACCGGCAAAACCCAGCTTTTCCAGGTACGCCTCCAGCCGCGCCACCAGCTCCATCCTGGCCACGGTCACGGGAAGCCCCGCGGGTATACGGGTTGCCAGGCAGGAGGCGGAGGGATGATCCCAGGTATCAAGCCGCAGGTCACGGCTCGCCAGCCGCACTTCGGGTTTCGTTAATCCCGCCTCAGCCAGGGGAGTGGAAATACCCAGTTCCCGGAGGGCCCGAAGCCCCGGACGGTCACTGTGCATGTCATCGTCATTGGTCCCGTCAAGCAGGTGCACGAAACCGGAGCTACGGACGGTCTCCCATAACAGGCGATACACTTCACGTTTGCACAGGTAGCACCTGTTTTCAGGGTTGCGGACAAATTCGTCCAGGGACAGCGGATCCACGTCAACAAAAACATGGCGGGCCCTGGGTATCCGGGGATGGCGGGCAAACCAGGAGGCAGCCCGGTCAAGTTCGCTTTCCGTGAGCAGGCAGCTCCGGGCTGTCAGAACCAGGACATTGTCAGGTCCCAGGGTATCCAGGGCAAGATACAACAGCAGAGAGCTGTCCGCCCCGCCTGAAAAGGCCAGGGCCGCCCTCCTGTGCCGCTTCAGGCGGCCGCGCACCAGGTCCACCTTCTCCCGCAGCGCGGATGATACGATACCATGAGCCATAGCTTGAACAAAAAATCCGGTTTTGCCGACTTTTGCGAAAAGTAGCGAATCCGAAGGATTCACATTCTATCGTCACGGATTCAAGGTATCCGGCTGAAAGTCAACCGTTTCCAGTTGCGCCACCGGCTTGCCCAGCTCAAAACGGCCGTCCAGGATCCAGCCCTTGAGCTGCTCGGCAATCTCCAGGGCCTTGACCCGGCTGGACAGGGGCGCGGTCGGCACCTTTCTGCCCTCCACCTCGATCTCGCCGGAACGGAGTTGAGCGTAACTGACCTCACCATAGGTCCGGTCCACCCGGTTGGTATAATCCTCCCCGTAATCAACAACCTGGGTAAAGATTTCCTCGTCAGACACTCCGGTAAAACAGGCCATCTCCTCGTTCAGAATCGGAATGGGCACGCCAAGGCCCACGGCAAGGGAACAGCCGTAGCCCTGGATACTTATGCCGCGCAGCCACTCAGGCGACATCTGTTTCAGGTCGCCCTGAACCATGAGGGTTCCGGCGGGCCGGCGGGGCGTGCCGTTCGGACCGCGGGGCGCCCCCGGGTTATGCTGGGTCCCCTGCCAGGTCACGTACCCGATACCGCCGCCAAGGAATATACGGGTACCCAGTCCGATGGTACGATACAGGGGATCATTGAGCAGGGGGCTCAGCTCTCCGGCGCTGCAATAGTTGGCATTCCGGCACCTGGGCTTCAGTACACCCATGTAGGTATAGACGGTCCGCCCGGACATGTTGACGGCGCAGTTATAGTTCTGGTAGCTGTTGCGCGGATTACAGAGCAGGGCATGGGGAAAATCCGCCAGGGTCAGCTCCTTCTTGCACTTGCGGTTGGCATAGCAGTCGGTGGGATAGGCCTTGGCCTCGAGAAACACCTTTTTGCCTGCCACCAGGTCCTCAATAACATGTCCCCCGCCGTAACGGAACTCGCCCGGATAGATCTTGTTCAGGGGATCATCCTCGCTGGGCTCGGTGGCGCCTATAAAAACATCAATGGCCGCGAGGCCCGCGTAGGCGGAGACCTTGTTGATCCAGACCCGGGCAGCCTTGATGGTGGGAGTGGTCTGGCCGAAATTGAGAAAAGCGCCGGACGAGCACATGGTGGAGAAGGTGCCGGTGGTCACCACATCGACCCGGCGGGCGGCTTCCTCCGGACCGTGCTCCCGGACAATGCCGATCATCTCCTCGGCGTTGACCACCACCGCCTCACCGGCCCTGATCCGGGCGTTTATCTCCTCGTATGTCTTGTTCACCTTGAACGCACTCATGATCAACTGGTCCTGCCCTGTCTTTTGTTCGTTTTCTTCCCCTCTCCCGCCGGACGCGTACAGCAACTATTATTGTAAAAGCAAACGAGCGCAAGTCTTTTCATCGCCAAATGTTCCGGGTTCAATTTTTTCTTTGCAAGTTACCCGAGATGCTTTAGCTTATATAATTCTGATCCCGTGACACTATTGCCGGAGACACGCGCACGAATTCAGGAAATTGAATTATCATAGTGCTCAGCCAGGATTTTAGCCTATTTACGAGTTCATCAATTTTCAAGGTGGCCTGACAACAGACCGGTGGCCATCAGCCAGTACCGGGGCTCAGCCCCGGTCGGCAATTTCCGTACCCCGTCATGACAGAAAAGAACAAGATTACAGAAATACGAAACAGAATCGACGCGATAGACGATCAGATCCTGCAACTCCTGAAGGAACGGATCGACTGCGCCAAGCAGATCGGCCGTCTCAAGGACCAGTCGAGCCGCGCCAAGTGGGATCCCAAGCGGGAGCGGGAAATCTACACCCGTCTGCAAAAGGATAACCAGGGGGTATTTCCTGAAAAGGCCCTCTTCTCCATTTTCCACGAAATCATCACCACCTGTCGTCTGTCCCAGAAAAAAATCGAGGTGGCCTACCTGGGACCGGAGGCGACCTTCACCCACCTGGCCGGAGTCGAGTATTTCGGCAACTCTGCCAGTTACAAATCCATGGAGTCGATCGACGAGGTCTTTGGCGAGGTGGAAAAGGGGAGAACCAGCTACGGAATCGTGCCGGTGGAGAACTCTATCGAAGGCGCGGTCTTTTCCACCCTGGACTCGTTCATGAAGTACCGGGTTCAGATCTGCGGCGAAATTCAGCTGCCCATCACCCACAACCTTGTCTGCCGCTCCGGCGATATCGGGGATATCCAGACGGTCGCCTCCCATGCCCAGCCCCTGGCCCAGTGCCGGGAATGGTTGCGCAAGAACCTGCCTGATGTGCCGACCCTGCCGGTCTTTTCCACCGGGGCGGCCGCCCAGATGGCGGCCAACAACCCCAACATCGGCGCCATTGCCAGTTCACTTGCCATCAAGACCTATGAGCTGCAGGTGGTGGTCAAGGGTATCGAGGATTACCAGGGCAACACCACCCGCTTCCTGGTCATCGGCCGCCGGTCCCCGTCAAGAAGCGGCAACGACAAGACATCCCTGCTGCTCGGGCTGGTGGACCGGCCCGGCGCCCTGAACGAAGTGCTGACCATCCTTTCCTCCAAGAACGTCAACCTGGCCAAGATCGAGTCCCGGCCGGTCAAGGGCAAGCAGTGGACCTATCTTTTTTTCCTGGACATGATCGGCCATATGGAAGACCCGGTTATCAGCGAGGCCTGTAACCTGTTGCGCCAAACCTGTGCCTATTATGAATGGCTCGGCTCCTATCCCCTGTCGCCCGCTCTTGAATCCTGACCCTGACCGGGAAACCGACGGGCCAGAACAACCCGGCCGCGGACAAGAATAATGCTGATCCTGGCAATCGAAAGCTCCTGTGACGACACGGCCGCGGCCGTTCTGCAAGACGACCAGGTTGTCCGCGCCAATATCATCAGCAGCCAGTTTGACGTCCACGCGGCCTACGGGGGCATTGTGCCGGAACTTGCCTCAAGAAAGCATATCGAATCCATCCGGCCGGTTGTGGCCGAGGCCCTGAACAAAGCGGGCGCAGACCTTGACGACATTGACCTGATCGCCGTTACCCGGGGCCCGGGCCTGATCGGTTCCCTGCTGGTCGGCTTCACCTTTGCCCGGTGCCTGGCCATGGTCAGGGATATTCCCTGCGTGGGAGTCGATCATATGGCAGGTCACCTGCTCTCGCCGTTTCTGGCTGAACAAAAGCCCGATTTTCCCTATGTCGCCCTGGTGGTTTCCGGCGGCAACACCTCGATCTACCGGGTTGACGATCCGGTCACCTTTCAATGGCTGGGACGAACCCGTGACGATGCCGCCGGAGAGGCCTTTGACAAGGTTGCCAAGATGCTCGGTCTCGGCTATCCCGGCGGCCCCGCAATCGGTGCAAAGGCCCTGGCCGGCCGAAGTGACGCCTTTGCCTTTCCCCGTGCCCGCCTCGATGCCGACAGCCTGGACTTCAGCTTCAGCGGCCTGAAAACTGCCGTGCTGAACCAGGTAAACCGCTTTCGCCAACAAAACATCACTCTTCCCGTCGAGGATATCTGCGCGTCATTCCAGGAGGCGGTGGTGGATATTCTGGCAGAGAAAACCCTGGCCGCGGCAGACCGGTGCGGCATCGGCCGGATATGCGTTTGCGGCGGTGTTGCCGCCAATTCCCGGCTCAGGCAGGTAATGAACGAACGGTGCCTGGCAGCCGGGCTGACCGTATTTGTGCCGGAACCCGTGTACTGTACCGATAACGCGGCCATGATCGGACTGGCCGGTTTCCACGCCTATCGCCACGGAAACGAGCTTGGTCTGGACGAGGACGTCTACTCCAGACCGCATTTACCCTGAGCGCCACGGATCCGACCATGCCCCTGACTCCTAAAAGGACAATCCGCTACTACCTGCTGCGCTTTGTGCGGCTCCGCGGCAGTCCCTATTCCCTGGCCATGGGCACGGCGCTTGGTATCTTTATCGGTATCTCCCCGACCATTCCGCTCCACACCGTGGCTATTATAGGCATCACCCTGGCCCTGCGGGTTTCCACCCTGGCCGGGCTCATTGCCGGAACAGCGGTTTGCAACCCGCTTACCCTGGTGCCGCAGTACTATCTCTGCTGGAAGGTGGGTGACCTGTCTTTTCCCGGCCGGCTGAGCTGGGAGCGGATCAGGGAGATTCTGACCGTTCTGAAGGAAAGCGGCTTCCTTGACAGCCTCAAATCGCTGAGTCATCTCAGCACCGACGCCATCCTGGTCATGCTGACCGGCGGAGTGGTTATCGGCTTGCCGCTGGCGGTTATCGGCTATTGTGTCACCTTCCGGTTTTTCGCTACCCTGCAGGCAAAAAGGCGTCGCAAACATATTCTCCATCCCGGGAACAAGGGGCAGAGCTGACCATGGCCTACGAGCGGACCAGATCAATTCTCAGGGAGCGCAACCTGGCGCCGCACAAGCGGATGGGCCAGAACTTCCTGGTCCATCAACACACGGCCCGCCGGATTGTTGAGCTGGCCGCGCCCGGCAGCGGAGACGTGATCATCGAGGTAGGGGTCGGCCTGGGCGCCCTGACCGGGCCCATTGCGGCCCGGGTCCGGCGGGTCATCGGCATTGAGGCCGATTCCGGCCTTATCCGCCTGCACGAGGAGAAGGGCGACCTCGCGGACAATGTCACCCTGGTTCACGGAGACATACTCAAGCAGGATCTGGAGCAGTTGGCCGCCCAGGCCGGAGGAACGCTTAAAATAATTGCCAACCTGCCCTACTCCATCTCCTCGCCGTTTCTGTTCAGGCTCCTTGACCATCGCGACCTGATCGACTGGGCCGTGGTCATGCTTCAAAAAGAGGTGGCCCTTCGGTTGACGGCCGCGCCCGGCACCAGGGAGTACGGCGTCCCCTCGCTCCTGTTTGGCGCCTGCGCGACCATTACCCGCCTGCTGGATGTCAGGCCGTCGGAATTCCATCCCAGGCCAAGGGTTGATTCACAGGTGATCAAGATCACCTTCCAGCCCGGCCCGGCAGCCGCGGCCCTGCCCCCGTACGACTGGTCCCTGCTCAAAAAAATTGTGCGGGGCTGCTTTGGCCGGCGCCGCAAAACCCTGCTCAACGGCCTTGCCTCGACCGGGCTTTCCATATCCAAAAAAGAACTTGAACACCTCATCCGGACCGTTGGCATTGAGCCGACAGTCAGGGCGGAACAACTCGCCCTGGACAGGTTTGTCGCCCTGACCAACCGGATCAGCGCCTTCCGCCGGGAAATCCCCGGTACGCAGGATACACCATAACAACCGACAGGTACGCCATGCAGAACTTTGTCTTTTACAACCCGACCAAGATCATCTTCGGCAAGAATACCATTCCCGCGATAGGGCCGGAAACAGCGGCCTGGGGCAAGCGGTGCCTGCTGGTCTACGGCGGCGGCAGCATCAGGAAAAACAGGGTCTATGACACCGTGATCTCCGCCCTGACCGAGGCTGGGCTGGAAATCGTCGAGCACGGCGGTGTCAGGTCAAACCCCCTGCTCTCGCATGTGCGGGCGGGCATTGACAAGGTTAAGAAACACAACCTGGACGTGATCTGCGCGGTGGGGGGCGGCAGTGTCCTGGACAGCGCCAAGGCCATCAGCGCCGGCGCTCTCGTTGAACACGACGTGTGGAAGTTTTTCACCGGCAAAAAGAGCATCAGGAGAGCCCTGCCCGTGACCACGGTGCTGACCCTTGCCGCATCCGGATCCGAAATGAACTCCGGCATGGTGATAACCAATGATGAGACCCGGGAAAAGTTTGGCTTCGGCAACCAGCGGCTCTACCCCAGGACCTCTATTCTGGACCCGGAAACCACCTACAGCGTACCGGCCGACTACACCGCTTATGGCGCGGTTGACGCCATTGCCCATGTCCTGGAATTCTATATGACCACCGAGGATCCGGCCACCCCGGTTCAGGACAGGTTAATGGAGGGACTGGTCAGAAACGCCATGGACAGCTGTGACCGTTGCCTTGAGGATCCCCGTGATTACCAGGCCCGGGCCGACCTGATGTGGACCGCCACCCTGGCTTTAAACGGACTGACCGGAGCCGGCCTGGGCAAGGTAGGCTTTCCCATGCACATGATCGAGCATTCCTTAAGCGCCCTGTACGATATCCCGCACGGGGCAGGGCTCTCCATTGTCATACCGGCCTGGCTGCGTTGGCGGGCCGGCCGGGACGGGAACAGGATCATCCAGCTTGGCGAGCGCGTCTTTGATTTTGCCGGCCGCGACCTGGAACCGACGGCCGCCGCCACCGTCAAGATCCTGGAAAACTGGTTCAGCCGGGTCAACAGCCCGATACGGCTGTGTGAATATGATATTCCGGCAGCCGATATCCCGGCTATCGCGGAAAATGCCGAAAAACTGGCCCGGGTCTGGCGCCTCGACGGGTACAGTCGCGAAACCATCGGGGAGATCCTGCTCCTGTGCCGCTGACCGGACCGGGGCCGCCCGATGTCCGGCGCCACCGCAAAGAAGCGGTGACATTTCCGCCCGAGTGCGATACTATAAGCCTGTCCCTGCAACGGCAAGACAAGTACCGGTCCGGTCTCCCGAGCGGCTCCGGCCCGGTTCCAACCTCGAGCATAGAGCGAGACAACTGCGAAGATGCCACCAGCCACCTTTCCCGCCCTGCCAGACACCTGGCTCACCGACTTTGACCTGCACCTGTTTAACGAGGGGACCCATGAACGGGCCTACGAAAAGTTCGGGGCGCACCTGCTTGAGGTGGACAACAGGCCGGGCTGCGGTTTCGCGGTATGGGCCCCGAACGCGACGCGGGTTTCCGTTATCGGCGATTTCAACGGCTGGCGCGGTGACGATCACGTCATGCACCCCAGTGACGCCGGTATCTGGACCCTGTTCATCCCGGACCTGGCCGAGCACACCGTGTACAAGTACCGGATCACCAGCCGGGACGGTCAGACCTTCGACAAATCCGATCCATTTGGTTTCGGGATGGAGGAACGGCCCCGCACCGGTTCCGTTGTAACAGACCTGGACAGCTACACCTGGCACGATGAGACCTGGATGACAACCCGGCAGGACCGCCAGGGTCTGACCAGACCGATCTCGATATACGAGGCGCACCTGGGTTCCTGGCGCAAGGTGCCCGATGAAACCTGGACCAGCCGCTACCTGAGCTACCGGGAGCTCGCCGACACCCTGATCCCCTATGTTCTGGAGATGGGCTACACCCATATCGAGCTGCTGCCCGTGGCCGAGCATCCCTTTGACGGATCGTGGGGCTACCAGGTCCTGGGTTTTTTCGCGCCCACCAGCCGGTTCGGCACCCCCGCGGACTTCATGTACTTCATCGACCAGTGTCACCGCCATGAACTCGGAGTCATCCTGGACTGGGTACCGGCTCATTTTCCCAAGGACGGCGCCGGCCTCAACTTCTTTGACGGCACCCACCTTTATTCCCACGCCGATCCGCGCCAGGGCGAGCACCAGGACTGGGGCACCCTGATATTCAACTACGGCCGCAACGAGGTCCGCTCCTTCCTGATCTCAAACGCCCTGTTCTGGCTCGACAAGTACCATATCGACGGATTGCGGGTCGACGCGGTGGCTTCCATGCTCTACCTGGACTACTCACGCGGGGAAGGGGAATGGATCCCCAACAGGTACGGCGGCCGCGAAAACCTTGACGCCGTCTCGTTTCTCCAGAAAACCAACGAGGTGCTGCACGGGATATTTCCCGGCATTCTGACCATTGCCGAGGAATCGACGTCCTGGCCCATGGTCACCCAGCCCACCTACCTGGGGGGGCTGGGCTTCAGTCTCAAGTGGAACATGGGCTGGATGCATGATACCCTGCAATACATGGGAACCGACCCGCTCTTCCGGCGTTTCCACCACAACCTGATGACCTTTGGCCTGCTGTATGCCTTCCATGAAAACTTTCTCCTGCCCATCTCCCACGACGAGGTGGTGCACGGCAAGGGTTCCATGCTCGCCAAAATGGCCGGGGACGACTGGCAGAAATTCGCATCGCTCAGGGCCTACTACGGATTCATGTGGGGCTACCCGGGCAAGAAACTGCTCTTCATGGGCTGCGAGTTCGGCCAGCGGCAGGAGTGGAACCACGACCAGGGACTGGAATGGGCGGCCCTGGACGAGCCCGCCCACCAGGGGCTGAAACGTTTTGTCCGGGATCTGAACCTGGTCTATCGGGCAGAGCCCGCGCTGCATGAAAACGATTTTGACTGGAACGGATTCGCCTGGATCGACACCAATGACACGGATAACTCCGTGCTCTCCTTTATCCGGCTGGCACGCGACAGGGAGGATTTCCTGATCATCGTCTGCAACTTCACCCCGGTGGTCCGGGACCGGTACCGGATAGGGGTGATGCGGCCCGGCACCTATCGCGAACTGCTCAACAGCGACAAGGAAGTGTACGGCGGCAGCGGTGTCTGGTACGACGGGGAGAGATCCACCCTTTCCGAGCCCTGTCACGGTCAACCATACAGCCTGGAGTTAACCCTGCCGCCGCTGGCCGTGGTCATGCTCAAGCCCGTTCCCCCTGTCAAAACATAACCGGCCACGATCCGATACATCCAACCGAATATAACCTGTCCCGGAATAACATGAAAAAAATGTATAGAACCTCATGAAACGATTTTCCCCAAAGCACTCACCCCGCGCCGTTCTCTTTATCCTTGCGGGCGTTGCCCTGTACCTGCTCCTTGCCTTCTACCACGGCCACAGGCTCAGGCAACTGCCCCTCTCCCACGGCAACGACCAGGCCATATCCTCCGCTGACCGGGAAAAGGACTGGGTCCAGGTCTCAACCACGGAACCCGGAGCGGCCCCCGACAGCAGGGAAGAGTCCGGCGCCGGAACACCACCTGCCACCAGTTCCCGGAAACAAGTGCCCCTCTCCGGGACGGAAGCGGCAAACAGGGACGACGCCCTGCGCCAGCAACTTCACACAGCCGGAGAAGACCAGGCAAAGCTGCGCCACCTCCTTGAGCGGGAGCAGCGAAACAGTCAGACTCTTATCCTGGAAAAGGAAAACCTCCTGTTCAAAATAAAAGCGCTCCAGGCGCGTCTCCGGGAGGCCACGGACGAGCTCCAGTCGGCGCGCCGGAAACTGCGGGACATCCCTGAGGCAGAAAAACTCAAACAGCGCCTGCGCCGCAGGACCGAGGCCCTTCACAAGGCAAACGAACGGATAGAGGCGATGGCAAGGCGCCTTGAGGACGCGGCGGCCCAGTTGCTTGCCTCGGAAACAACGATCCGCGAACTCACCCTGTCCCTGGAACGTGAACAGAAGCTCCGCAGGAAGAGCTCAGACAGGGTTGCCGATCTTCAGGAAGAAAACACGCGCCTGCGCCGACAACAGGAGCAAGCCCTGATCGACATTGCCAGGCTTGACAAGGCTTTGAAGGCCGCCGGGGCGCGTCTTCTGGTCGCCGGACAGGAACGGGACCGGGCCCTGCTCAAAGCCGAGGCCATGCTCCGCTACGGCCGTGAGCAAGGCCGGCTGGTAACGCCGCTTCAGCAGCAGGTTGAAATTCTGAACGGCCGGGTTCTGGACGCGAACAACCGGTTGCTGGAAGCTGAAGAGTCCATCGCCCGGCTCCAGGAAGAACGCCGGAAACTCAGCGCCCGAATCCGGGAACTGGAAGAAGAGGCCCGTCAGCACAGGGAAAGCCTGACCGCCTTTGAAGACGCCGGGCAAAAGCTGGCCGCGGCCAACGAACGTGAGCAGAAACTGCAAATACAGCTCAAAGGACTGGCCGACCAGCTCGGTAAACAGGGAACAGATCTTGCCGCCCGAACACGTGAACTGGCCGAGGTCCAGGCTGCCCTCCAGGAGGCGGAACAGGACAGAGACCAGGGGCAAAAGACCGTACAGGCCCTTGAACAGCAGCTCAAAGGGCTGACAAAGCAGCTTGCCGCGGCAGAACAGGACAGAAACAGCCTGACAGAACAGCTCAGCCAGACCCGGGCAGGAATGAAAAAACTGGAGAGCGATGAGCAGCGCCGCCGGGAAGAACTGGACGCCCTCAGGGACCAGCTCGCCAAACTGCGCGCGAAAGCCGGCAGGCAGGAAGAGTCACTGGCAGCATCCGCCGCGACCATCAAGGCCGGAGAAACCGCCCTTGACAAGCTGCGCGCGAAACAGAAAAAAACAGCGGCAGAACTGACCAAAACCCGGGAAGAACTGGAAAGGCTGCGGGCCTCGTCCATCCCCAGGACTGAAATCAACAGGCGGGACCGGCAGATCAGAAACATGCGCAAAGATCTCGATGCCCTGCGCCAGAAGCTCGCCGCAACCAGACAGGACCTGGCCCAGGCAGTCCAGAACGCCCAAAAGGCCGTCGACAACAAACAGCAGCTCCGGCAGCGCCTTGAGCAGCTCAAAAAACACGGCAGGGAACAGCAGAAAACAATCAGGCAACTCCAGGACAGGAGCAGCGCTCTCCAGAGTGAGCTGGACCTGCGGGAACGCTCCTATTTTGAACTGCAGGACGAGCTCTCCGCCCTGCAGGAGCAGTATGAACAGCTCAGGGAGGAGTCCGGTCCGCGGCCGGAGCAGACAACAGACACCCCTCCCGACAATGAGCCTGTTCCGGATGACGATACCGGCCAGGCGCCGGAAAAAGACCGTAACCAGGATCCATGACGGATATTTGTGGTCTACTATCCGGGGTTAAACCAGAATCCGTGAGCGTTCGCCCGTGGCGCAGATGCACGTGATCGGACCATGGGGCTATAGTGGCCTGTGCCCCATGGTCTGACCGCGTTCAGAAAACACAAATTTTCGTCACGGATGCAGGTTAAACCAGCCGCATGATCACCAGATTGGCCAACCCGATTATGAAACCGAGCAGGCCGCCGAACAGGTTGATATACTTGAACTGCTCCTCCATGATGGAGAGCAGCAGCCGCTCAAGGCGCAGCAGATCAAGAGAATCCACCTTCTCCGTGACGATCCTGCGGATATTGAGCGACTCCACAAGGTCCGGCACCTCGCGCAGCAGGATGCGGTTGATGGAGAGCACGGCGTAATCGGTGATGCCGCTCCTGACTCCTGCGGGCAACACGTCCTCAAGGCGACCGATCGACTTGCCCAGGACCGCGTCAAACATGGAGTTCATCATCTTGTCCAGCAACCGCCGGACCCTGTGGGAGCGAAGCTGGTCAATGACTTCATCAACCAGTGTCTGTCGCAGGGTTGCGCCTGTTTCCCGGCCCAGCAGCCGGTCACTGATTTCCGCCATGGGAATTTCCCCCCGGGCAAGCATTTCCTCAAAGCTTTCACGCAGCATGGCGGACAGGGCGGCTGCCACCCCCCGGGTTCGCAGGACCGCCATGATCTGTCGGGCAAGCTCCCGGCAGATTTCCTCCTCCTGCGCAGGTTCCATGCGCTCGAGGATCGACGCGACCGGAGTCTCCATGAACCTGCTGATCTGCTCAACAAGAACCGCGCTGAACCGTTCCTGGACCTCGGAGTTTTCCAGCCAGGCGCTGATCTCTTCACGCTTGTCGACCAGATAGCCACGGATCGCGTCCTCAAGGGAATTCATGTCAAGAAAACTTCCGGCCATGGCGCCGATCGGTCCCAGGGAGGCGATGAAATCGTCCACCCCGCCCCGGACCGCCCTGATAATCCGTTCCCGGACCGGCGGCTCGTTCAGTATGCCTGAGAGCTGTCCCAGCATGGCGGGCGCGCGCCTGAGAATGGTCGCGACAATGAGCTCCCGGAGCTGCCCGGGCAGGTAGTCGCTGACCCGCCTGTTCCCGTCGGCAGCCCGGCGCAGGGTTTCACGCAGGTAGGCTGCCAGCCGGTCTTCCGCTCCTGGACCGGCCAGCAGGTCATCTACCAGGGTGTCGAGAAAGCAATAGAGTGAAGTCCGCGACTCCCGGGACACCAGATCGTTCAGCGGCCGGGCGCCCAGCATGGCCAGCTGTTCCCGGAGCATAATGCCGACCTTTTGCTCAAACTCGTTGCCCCGGATGTACTGATGCACGCCCATGCGTGCCTGGTACCTGAGGGTCCGCATGCCGACCTTGTAATAGGCCTGGAACCGCTCCGGCACCAGGGTGTGAAGCGGGCCCAGATCCCGGCCGAGAGCATCACTGATCCAGCCGTCAACAATGGCGTGGAGCTGATCCTGAAACCGTTCCTCGGACAGGGCGGTGCCGATATCCCGACTGGTCAGCAGGTGGGTCCCCACCATCTCGCCTATGTTTTCGGCCAGTTCATGGCGCCTGGCCGGGATAACGCCCGGAGTCATGGGAACCGGCACGCCGAGTACCCGCCATTTGTTCAGGGGACGAAACAGCATGCGGATGGCAACCCGATTGGTCAGGTAGCCGATAAAGGCGCCGAGCAGCGGCGGCCCGATATAGACGAGAAAGCTGGTGTTCATAGGAGAGTCGCCACCTCCAACGGATGTTTGACAAGTTTCGCGGCCCCGTTTTCACGCAGTTCCTCCGCCTCCCGAAACCCCCACAGGGCACCCACCGCGAACATGCGGGCAGCCACGGCCGTACGCATGTCGGTCGCGGTATCGCCCAGGTAGAGAATTTCAGAGGGTTCACGACCGAGGGCGCGCGCAATTGCCAGGGCACCGGCAGGATCCGGTTTGCGGGGCACCCCCTCCTGCCGCCCGGCAACAACCTCGAAGTTCCAGGCGGACAAAAACTCCCGGACACAGAGCAGGGTGAAATCATGGGGCTTGTTGGACAGGACATTCAGGCTGACCTGCCTGTGGGCCAGTTTGTCCAGAAGAGGTGCGATTCCCTCGTACAAACAGGTGTTGACCCGCCAGGTCCGGCCATACTCTTCCCTGAACTCACGGGCAAACCGTTCAACCCGGCCCCGGTCACGCAACTCTTCCGGCAGAATCCGGCTGATAAGAGCAGTCAGACCCTCGCCGACAAAGTAGCGGTAGGCCCCGACCGGATGTTCGGGAAGACCGGCCCTGCGCAGCACCCTGTTGCCGGCGCCGGCAAGGTCCTCCAGGGTATCCAGCAATGTTCCGTCAAGATCAAAAATAACCGCCCTGTAACGCATGATAACAGTACCCGTGCATTTGTTGTTGTCGGGAAGGTAAAGCAGATCAGGGGTCTCGTCCACAAAATAATCAGCCCCTGTCACTCCTGTTTGGACGCATCTTTACGGATTGACTGGCCAAGAGAGTTTTTTTATTGTATATTCATTCTGTTAGAGTTTTTTTAGACGTTATTATGCGAACCGCAACCATCCGGGAAAAATCATCATGGCCAAAATAATAGCCCTGGCCGGCAAGGGCGGCACCGGCAAAACCACCACTTCGGCCCTGCTCCTGAAATATCTCCTTGAGCACGACATGACCCCTGTTCTGGCGGTTGACGCCGATGCCAACGCCAATCTCAACGAACTGCTGGGCATGGAAGTGCACCAGACCCTGGGCCAGATCCGCAAGGAGCTCAAAAGCGACATGCCCCCGGGCATGAGCCGCGACCAGTTCATGGAAATGAAAATCCACCAGGCCCTGCTCGAAGAATCCGGCTTTGACCTTATGGTCATGGGCCAGCCCGACGGTCCGGGCTGCTACTGCGCCGCCAACCAGTATCTGGCCATGACCATGGATAAGCTGGCCGACAACTACAAGTATATCATTGTTGACAACGAGGCGGGCATGGAGCATTTAAGCAGGATGAACCTGCGGACAATCGACTACCTGCTGATCATCTCGGATCCATCCGCCCGGGGCATCATGACGGCACGTCGCATTGCCGAGCTGACAGGTCCTCTCCAGCTTGAGGTGAACAAACGCTTCCTCCTGGTCAACCGGGCGCCGGATCCGGTCCCGGAAGCCCTGCAGGAAAAAATCGACCAGGCCGTGCGGGAGTCCGGCCTGCCGCTTGGCGGCATCATCTCCTCCAGCGGCGACCTGATCAGCCAGGAGCTTTCCGGTGAATCCTACCTGACCCTGTCGAACGAAAGCCCGGTCATTCGCCAGGCCTTTGCCGTCTTTGACTTCATTTTCACGTAAGCCGTTATGCATACACAGGCTGAAGAAGCGCCCTTCATGGTTGACATGGTCAAGGTTTCCAAGACCTATCAGCCGGACATCCAGGCCCTGACCAATGTGTCCCTCAGTGTCAGGAGAGGCGAGGTAGTCTTTCTCACCGGCAAAAGCGGGGCAGGCAAATCCACCCTGCTCAGGCTGCTCAGCAGCACTGAAAAGCTGACCAAGGGGGTCATTGAGATTAACGGCCAGGACGTAAGCCGCATGTCCCGGAGCGCGATCCAGAAGATGCGCCGCGGCATCGGTTTCGCCTTTCAGGACTTCAAGCTGCTGCCGGACAAAACCGTGGCCCAGAATATCGCCATTGCCATGGAGGTTTCCTACACCCGTTCCTCCATCATCAGGATGCGGACCAAGAAGCTGCTGCAACGGCTCGGCCTGGCCGACAAGTACGACACCCTGACATCCGAGCTTTCCCGGGGTGAACAGCAGCGCGTCTCCATTGCCCGGGCCCTGGCCAACAATCCGGAACTTATCCTGGCGGACGAGCCCACCGGCAACCTTGACCAGGAAACGACCCGGCTGGTCATGGACCTCTTCCAGGTCTACAACCAGCGGGGCGCCACCCTGATCATCGCCACCCACGACCCCTCCATCTACCAGGATACCAGCC
Source organism: Deltaproteobacteria bacterium (assembly GCA_024278495.1). GTDB lineage: Bacteria > Desulfobacterota > Desulfobulbia > Desulfobulbales > Desulfobulbaceae > UBA10518. The sequence continues at coordinate 745 of JAJRTB010000236.1, read as the reverse complement.
ACCGGGTCATTGAACTGCGGGATGGCCGGATCATCGGCATGGAAGACGAGCCTGCCCCCGCCCCCCTGCCCGCCTACCTGCCGGAAACGGATGACGACGAACTCTTTACGGAAGCCTAGCCCATGAACTTTCTCATTGCCGTATTCGTTCAGGCAGCCAGAAACCTTGTCCAGACCTGGCGGGCCCAGTTGCTGACGCTGCTGACCGTCAGCCTGTCGGTACTTATCTTTGCCTTTTTCTACCTGCTCTACACCAATGTCATCCAGGCGGGCCGCCAGCTCGATGATGACCTGCGCCTGGTGGTCTACCTGGAAGAGGAACCTTCTCCGGCCATGCAGGATGAGTACCGCGAGAAAATTCTCAAGTTCGACAAGGTTGAACGGATCGACTTTGTCACCCGCAGCGAAGCATTCAGCCGCTTTGCCGAACAGCTGCAGGAGGACCGGGACATTCTGACCGGCATGCCCGAGGATTTCCTGCCTCCCTCCGTTGAGGTCTATCCCTACCGGTCCCTGGACACCCTGACCAAGATCAAGCGATTTTCCGACTACCTCCAGACCCTGCCGGGCGTGCTCAAGGTCCAGTACGGGAGGGAATGGGTGGAACGGTTTTACTCGTTCGTCAAGCTGCTGCGCATCGTTGTCCTGCTGTCGGGCACCCTGCTGATCCTGACCACCACCTTCATGGTCGCCAACACCATCCGGCTGACCCTGCTCGGGCGCAAGGACGAAATCGAGCTGCTGCG
>JAJRTB010000235.1 GCA_024278495.1 Deltaproteobacteria bacterium | reverse complement strand
GAAAACGAACCAAAAGAAAAGGCACCCGTGCCACTTGGTCCTTCGGACTGCCCTGTGCTCCTCGAAGCTGTCGGGATTTTGAAAACTCGCTTCGCTCAAACCGTTCAAAATCCTTTATCGACAACTTCTCCGGTGCTCGGCAAGTGCCAATGGGGGAAAAGCAACGCTATGGCGTTGAGTACGCCCCCCTTTGAGGGGGCTTTCCGAGGTCGGGGCAGTTTTTTTGCCGGTCCCCTGAAAATAGTTACCTGAAATGATTATGGACATGAATATGATGGGCATGAATATGAAAACAGGATTTCGCAGGTTGCGCCGGCAGGAGTGGATCATTTTTTTCTTTGTTCTGCCCCTGCTGTTTTCCGGTCCGGTCCGGGCCGGTTCTTACCTGGATTCCGCCCATGGATCGGCGGATACCGCGACCACGACCGGGTACGGGGTGTTGCGGCTGACCGATTATGCCAGGGGCAACTGCGCCCATTGTCATGAACAGCATGCCAGTATCGGCGGCGTGACCATAACACCTTCGCCCTACATGCTTTTTGCCGATTCGACAAGTCCTTACCTGTCACAGAGTCAAAATGTCTGTTTCTACTGCCACACTTCTACTTCTTCGCTCCAGCTCCCTAGTGGTATAACCAACTATGATTTCTCATGTACGTTTGGCGGGGCAGCCTCAACCATAACAGGCATTCAGGACGCCTTTGACTCTACTCTTAATCCTAACCTAGTGTCTCATCACAATCTGGCCGATCTCTACCAATATATCACCGGTACGTCAACTACAGATACTATTCCCTCATGGGCTAATCCGCTCTTCAGCAGCCCCTGTTCCGGCTGCCATAATGTGCATATTGCCAAACGCAACGAATCCACGCCGGGCGATCCAGCCAATACGGCCATTTCCAAGCCTTCGGACCACGGTAATCTCTGGGGGGACGGCTCAGGCGAAACCCTGGCTGATTACACCTCATACTATCAACCTCCATATTACTACTCAAGCTCCACCACCTATGAACCTGACGGCGGGAATGGTACAGCCGCCCAACAAGCCGCAAAGATGCCTGATTACATTACCTTCTGCACGGATTGCCATAATCCTTCCAACACGATATACAGCAGCACCCTGGGGAGAGATCTCATCAAGATCGACTGGAGCAGCGGGGACCAACACGGCGATGTCGCCGGCACCGGCACAAGAGTCCTTAAGGCCCCCTATCTTACGAGCGGTAGTCAGAATACCACCCCTTACGTCCTCTCCTGCCTTGACTGCCACGAACCCCACGGCTCACCCAATGTGAGGTTAATAAGAAGAGAGGTAAATGGGAGCTTATTAAGTGGAACGGTCAGCGCAGGAACTTCAGATTATGGTTATCTTTGCAGACAATGCCATATGGATGATAAAGATTACGACTCTACTAACGGAACAGCTAATCACTGGGAATATGTACACCACTGCAGTAGTAATGCTCCCTACGCCCAAAAGAGTTGTAGCAACTGCCATGGTAGTGGTGGGAGTAAAGTTGTCTGCGGAGGAGGCGGAGGCGGCGGAGGAGGCGGAGGAGGCGGAGGAGGCGGAGGAGGCGGAGGACCGTCGGCCATTGCCTGCGACAACTGCCATTTCCACGGGGGCACGGATGCCTGGATTGGTGGTACGAAGAAGACCTTCTGAATGGGAGCTGGTGAGAGGGGACGAAACCGCCGGCAGGGAGGCTGTTCGTCGCTGGCCGGCAATTTAAATTCCGCCCGGCCAAGGCGGCCTTGCCGGAACGAATAACAGGAAGACCTGACCCATGAAGACCGTACTGAAATGCCTGCGCGGGGCTCTCTCCGTCTCGCTCCTGCTGGTGTTCCTGGCCGGTTGCGCTGCTTCCGGCGGTTCGCCGCCGGCCGCGTCCATCAGGGCCGATGAACAACAGGGGCTGCTCTCTCTTTTCCTCAACCTGAAAGAGAGCAACGGGCCTGATCTGACCATGACCGTCGCCTCCATCGAGGTCCTGTCCGGGAACGGCGTCTGGTTGTCCGTGGCCGCGGCGCCCCTGGAAATCAAGGCCGGCAGGATCAAGGGCGGCCAGAGATTCCTGGCCCGGGCGGTCCTGCCGCCGGGCTCCTATTCCCGCCTGCGTTTCACCCTGGCCGGGGCTTTTATGCCGGCGGCAGCGGGGAAACGGCTTGACCTGGCCCTGGCTGAGCCGCAGGTCGTCATGAACCTGCACCAGCCTCTTTATGTGGGGGCAGGTGACTCCAAGTCACTGTTTCTGACCTGGGATACGAAGGGTTCCCTGCACAATAATGTCTTTCGTCCGGTCATCCTGGTGGCACCCCGGCTGAAACACATGATCGCCGACGTGGCCTACGTGGCCTGCCCGGATATCAATACCGTGTTTATGTTCCGGACCGACCTGAACCGGGTCTGTGATTCCATGGGGATCAGGGGCGGACCGACCTATTTGTTTGCAGATCCCCGGCGCCAGAGTGATACGGTCTACGCCCTGACCGGCCGCCGGGCGGAGATCAAGATTATCTCGCCGGCCGCCGACAAGGTGGTTGAACAATACGGCCTGCCCATGAGTTCCGCCGCCACCTTCATGGCCTTGAGCCCGGACGGCCGCTGGGGCTATATCGTCGATCAACGGCAGGGCGAGGTGATGCGCATGGATATGAGTACCGGCCG
>JAJRTB010000234.1 GCA_024278495.1 Deltaproteobacteria bacterium | reverse complement strand
TTCATCAAACAGGAAGAAGCATTACATCGGGAGGTTGTCGCGGACCAGTCACCGGGCCTTGATGTTCTCGTCCTGCTGAACGAACCGCTGCCCGGGCAGGAGAGTGCCGTTGAGGATCGTTCAGCCGGAAAAACCATAGAAAACCCGGCCGGACAATCATCATCCGGCAGGCATGGTCGAACCACAAGAGAAAAGGCGCTGACCCTGGCCAAGAGAAGTGTCAAGGTCCTGCAGAGCCGCCTGTTCAGCCGTCATTGCCGTATTCTCCGTCGTTCCGGCATGTTTGATCCCGCTTACTATCGCAGCATGGATAAGGCCCTGCAGGATCCCGCTGTGGAGCCCCTGCTCCATTATGTGCGGACCGGATTCAGGGAAGGACGTGATCCGGGGCCTCTCTTTTCGATTAAATTCTACAGAAAACAGTATCCCGATCTGGGTGACGAGATTGATCCCCTGCTCCATTATCTGGAAACAGGCGCAAGAGAGGGCGCCTGTCCCCACCCCTTGCTGAAGGGCCGGAAGATTGTTCCCGCTGCTCAACCCGGTCGTGTCGGGCTGTTACCGGCCGATGATGAAATGGTGGATCATGAGCCGGCACCTGCGTATTTCGACGAGGAATTTTACCTGAAGCGGTATCCGGACGTGGCCGCCTCGAACCAGGACCCCCTGCTCCATTATTTAATTCATGGCGGACGGGAGAGGCGCCAGCCCGGTCCTTTTTTCGATCCTGAATGGTACCTTGACCGAACCCCCGAGGGAGAAAACGAGACAGCGGATCTCCTTCAGCATTATCTCAAGGCCGGGATAAAACAGGGCAGGACACCCGTCCCCGTGTTTGATCCCGTGTTTTACAGGTCGACTTACGAAATCAATGACGACCCGGACGAGGATCTGTTCAGCCATTACCTTGAAAAGGGGATACAGCGAAATCTGCGGCCCTGCTCCTGGTTCGACCCCCTGTTTTACAGGAAAAACCATCCCGATCTCTCGCCCTACCGGTGGCCCCTGGATCACTACCTGTATCGAGGTGTCCATGAAGGAGTATATGTTAATGCCGCAATTGCGGCATTATCCAGGAAACCGTTAATTTCCATCCTGGTGCCGGTATACAATGTAAAGGCCGCGTACCTGAACTGCTGTATACGCTCCGTCCTCTTCCAGTCATATCCTCATTGGCAACTCTGCCTGGTGGATGACGGAAGCACGGAAACACACGTGAGGACGTTACTCCGGCAATGGGCCGGGCGTGACCCCCGTATTCGCGTACAATTTCTTGACGACAACCAGGGAATCGCACGGGCCAGTAATATCGCGGCGGAACTTGCCACCGGAGAATTTCTCGCCTTTCTTGACAACGATGATGAACTTCACCCGGAATCGCTTTTCGAGCTGGTTACGTCCATCGCCTCGACAGAGGCCGATCTTTTCTATACGGATGAAGACCTGATCGGTGATGACGGCACCCCTTTTTCAGTCTTTCACAAACCTGATTTCAACGCTGAACTTCTCCTCTGCCACAACTACGTTACCCACCTGGTATCATGCAGACGGGATCTGTTCGACCGCGTGGGCGGATTTTCCGAGACCATGTCCGGTGCGCAGGACTATGACCTGTTCCTGAGATTATCCGAACATGCCGAACGCATTGTCCATATCCCCAAGGTGCTTTATCACTGGCGCGCGGCGGAAAGCTCAACGTCCATCAATCACAGCCGGAAGGAATATGCTGATGATGCCGGGCGCAGAGCCCTGCGGGCTGCCATGAAGCGTCGTGAGATCAAGGCGGAAGTCCTGCCGGGTCAGTGGAAATTTTATTACCGGGTAAAGAGAACTCCGGCATCGTTCCCAAAAGTTTCCGTCATCGTGCCGGATCCAGGAGACCATGAATTTCCGCGGCGCCTTGCCGAGTTGACCGGATCGACCGGATACCCGAATGTGGAGTTCGTAGCGGTCGGCGACGCCGAAAGGGTTGATCAACTGGCACGAGAGGCCGTCATGACACGGGCGGAGCACGAAATAACCACCGTAGGCTGCGGGCGGACAGTTTCTCCGGCCGGCCGTTTCAACAGAGCGGTCCGCGGTTGCCGGGGTGAACTGATCGTGTTCATCAACTCCCGGGCACGTCCCGAAAAAAACGACTGGATAGAGGCACTGCTGGAATACGGACAGGATAGGCGATACGGCATGATTGGAGGCAGGATCTTTCCAGCCGGTGAACACGAGTTTATCTCTCCGCTGCCGGACCTGGACAATGACTCTCCGCTTTACTACGCCAGATTCCTGCAGGAGTGTTCGCGTCACATGAACGGCCTGCACTGCTCACAGCAGGTGATGCTTGTATCGTGGAACCTCGCCATGGTTGCAAAAAATCGTTTCGAGGAGTTCGGAGGGTTTGACGAAGAGTCCCTGGGACTGCTTTTTGCCGACTCGGATCTGTGCCTGCGCATGGGCGTTCGGAAATTTGAGCATATCTACACGCCCCACGCAGCGGCTCGCTGGCTGGCTCCTGAAGAAAAAACTGCCGGGAGCCAGGCGGCCCCGCTGGCCGCGGAACAAAAGATTTTCCGGAAACGGTGGCGTGAGATCCTGGCTGCCGGCGATCCCTATTACAATGTAAATATTGGACGCGATGAAATCGAGCCGGCCCTGTTCATGCGGTGGTACGCAGGAACAACTCGAGATCACTGCTGATACCGGGATTCCCGCAACCATGGTCAGGGGGAGGTAAGACGTTTCCTCCACGGAGGTTACTTACGGATCCGGTTCGCTGTGCCCCGTGGCGCACCTGAATGTCTCTGGCCCGGTGACCAGCTTCTCACCTGGTCGTATCATCATCGGCCGACCCGGTTCCGGCATGGGGATCAAGCAGATAGTCGTGCCTGACATTGCCAAGGGCCGCGAAAATACTCCCCCGGGCCCCGGGAATCTCCCGATAGAGCGTTTCAAGGACCTGGCGGATATCAGCCCGCCTGGTTTTCTCGGAAACCGGGCAGACTGTCCGTACCGGTTGAATCCCCAGACGCTTTGCGATTGTCCGGATATCGCTTTTATCAAGAAAACTCAAGGGACGGATCAGGGCAAGCCGGCCACCGAACAGGTCCTGCCGGGGAAGCATGGTACTGATATTACCCGCGAAGCAGATATTGAGAAAAAACGTCTCA
>JAJRTB010000233.1 GCA_024278495.1 Deltaproteobacteria bacterium | reverse complement strand
TATTTTTACCCGGATCTGCCCAAGGGGTACCAGATCTCCCAGTTCGAGCTGCCCATCGGCGAGCACGGCCGCCTGGAGATTGAGGTGGACGGCGTCATAAAGACCATCGGCATCACCCGGGCCCACATGGAGGAGGACGCCGGCAAGCTGGTTCATGACGACCGGGAGCCGGTGAGCTACGTGGACCTGAACCGGACCGGGACGCCGCTTCTTGAGATCGTCAGCGAACCGGACATCCGTTCCCCCGGGGAGGCGGTGGCCTACCTGAAGAAACTGCACGCCATTGTCCGTTACCTCGACATCAGCGACGGCAACATGCAGGAGGGCAGTTTCCGCTGCGATGCCAATATTTCCCTGCGGCCCAAGGGGCAGAAAGAGTTCGGCATCCGGACCGAGCTCAAAAACATGAACTCGTTTCGCAACGTGCAGCTGGCCCTGGAGTATGAAGAGCGGCGGCAGCGCGATATCCTGCTGGACTGCGGCAGCGTGGTCCAGGAAACCCTGCTCTGGAACCCGGACAGGAATTGCACCGAGTCGATGCGCGGCAAGGAGGAGGCCCACGACTACCGCTATTTCCCGGATCCGGACCTGGTGCCGGTGGTGATTGATGAGGAGTGGATAGAGCGGGTGCGCAGCGAATTGCCTGAACTGCCCGATGCCCGGCGCAATCGCTTTGTGGAGCAGTTCGGCCTGTCCGATTATGACGCGGATATCCTGACCGGCTCGCGGGAGCTGGCCGACTATTTTGAAACCGCCTGCAAGGCGTACAGCAATCCCAAGAAACTGAGCAACTGGATCGGCACCGAGCTGCTGCGCGAATACGGGCCCGAGGAGATCGGCTCCTGTCCCGTTGCGCCGGAACACCTGGGCCGCCTGCTGGCCATGGTCGAGGAGGGCGCCATCTCCGGCAAGATCGCCAAGACCGTGTTCGCGGACATGCTGGAGTCGGGGAAAGATCCCGAACAGATCGTCAGGGACAAGAACCTGGTTCAGATGAGTGATGAGGGTGAACTGACTGCCCTGGTCAGGGAGATCATTGCTGAAAATCCGGACCAGGCCCAGCAGTTCCGGGACGGCAGGGAAAAGGTGATGGGCTTTTTCGTGGGCCAGCTCATGAAAAAGACCAGGGGCCAGGCCAACCCCCAACTGGCCAACAAGCTGTTCCGGCAGGAATTGCAGAGCTGACCGGGGTGGAGCGCGGGCGCGGGTCGTGGACAAAAGCGATTGGCAGAACCGGGGAAAGGGCCACCGGCAGCGGTTGCGCGACAAGTTTCTGGCGCAGGGGATAGAGGCCCTGACCAATGACGAGGTCATTGAGCTGCTCCTGACCTTCGGCACCCCGCGAACCGATTGCAAAGAACCGGCCCGGGAGGCGCTTAAACATTTCGGCAGCCTGCCCGCGGTTCTGGATGCGCCCACGGTCGAACTTCGCAAGATAAAGGGCATCGGCCCCAAAAATGTCTTTGCTCTGCAGTTCATCCAGGGCGTGGCCCGGCGCTACCTCAAGCAGCGGCTGGTCGGCAAGACCTACATTACCTCGTCCAGGGATGTGGCCGACTATCTTATTCATGAGCTGCGCAGTCTGAAGCGGGAGGTGTTCGCGGTCGTCTTTCTGGACGCGGCCCACGGAGTCCTGGGGCTGGAGATCCTGAACGAGGGGACCGTCACGGTCAACACGGTCTACCCGCGCGAGGTCATTGTCGCCGCCCTGAAACGAAATGCCGTTGCCCTGGTCATTGCCCATAATCATCCATCCGGCAGCCTCACGCCCTCGGCCCAGGACAGGCAACTGACCCGGACCCTGCATACGGTCTGTTCCTTCATGCATATCAACCTGCTTGATCACCTGATCATCGGGGCCGGAGACACGGTCTACAGCTTTGCCGACCACGGTTTGATGACCGAAATCCGTGATGGGAGCCGCGACCTTCTTGCCTCGCTTGGCTGAACCGATACCCTCCTCGTCCACGGGCGCTGGGCTCTATGTCCATATCCCCTTTTGCCTGCGGAAATGTCCCTATTGCAGCTTTTTCTCGGAACCGCTCTCCGGCCGCGGCCGGGAGCGCTACCTCCGCGCCCTGCATCGGCAGGCCGGGTTTCTGGCGGATGATGGAGATCTTCCCGGATCGGTGCGCACGATTTTTTTCGGCGGCGGCACTCCGTCCGTGCTGCCGTCGGAAGACCTGGCCGGGCTGCTCCAGGCCTGTCAACGCTGTGTTGTTGTCGATCAGGACGGGATGGAGTGCAGCATCGAGGTGAACCCGGCCACCGTTGATGAGGCCGACCTGATTGTCCTGGCCCGGGCCGGGTTCAACCGGCTCTCCATCGGGGTTCAGTCCTTTGTCGATGCGGAGCTGCGGCTGCTCGGCCGACTCCATGACGCGGCCGCCGCCCATGCCGTGATCCGGGCGGCCCGCCGGGCCGGGTTTGCCAACCTCAACCTGGATCTGATTTATGGGCTCCCCGGCCAGGGCGTCGCTGACTGGCGTCAGACCCTGGAGGCCGCCCTGGCGCATGAACCTGAACATCTGGCCGTCTATGAGCTGACTGTTGAGGAAAATACGCCCTTTGCCCTTCGACAGGAGCGGGGGGAGCTTGATCTGCCCCGCGAGGACACGGTGCTTTCTATGATGGAGCTGACCCTGCAGTTGACCCGGCGGGCCGGTCTGCGGCGCTACGAGATATCCAACTATGCCCGGCCGGGCCGGGAGTGTCGCCACAACGTCAATTACTGGCACAACGGCGACTACCTGGGGCTGGGCGCGGGCGCGGTTTCATATCTCCAGGGCCGCCGCTGCCGGAGCGTGGAGGACGTTGATCGCTTCTGCGAGGCCGTGGAGCTGGACCGGCCGGTGTGGACGGAGGTTGAGGCCCTGGAGCCGGAGGCGCGGTTTCGGGAGAGCGTGGTCATGGGGCTGCGCCTGACCGGCGGCGTATCCATGACAGCGCTTGCAGAACGTTTCGGGCTGCATCCGTTCTCCTATTACGGCGGGCGGCTGCAAAGGCTGGCCGATCAGGGGCTGCTGGTGATGTCCGGCGATATCCTCCGGCTCAGCGATCAGGGGCTGAACCTGGCTAACCGGGTCATGGCCGAGCTGGTATAAACGGCCCTTGATTCGGACCAGCTTCTTTTTGCGACGCTATTAACTTTCTGCGGAAAAAAAATACAAATAATGATAGGTTTGCCAGAGGGCGCGCGGCTTCTCGCGAGCCGTCCGGATATTCATTGAAAGGATCTTGGTCATGGCACAGGCAGTAATACGGATGTATCGGCAGATCAGCTCCTCCATGGAGTTTTGTTACAATATTGAATTGTCTGGTCCCCTGGATGAAATCGAGGCGACCAGGCTGAAGCTGATCCTGGCTGACGGTTTTCTGCGTGAAACCGTCGGGGATACCCCGTTTCTGACCGGGGAGCGGGTCGTTGAGGTCGGGCCGCGCATGAACTTTGCCACGGCCTGGTCCTCCAACATGGTGTCGATCTGCCGGGCCACGGGTCTGGGAAAGGTGACACGGGTGGAGCGCTCCCGGCGCTACCGGGTGCCGGAGCAGGAGGACCTGCAGGAGTTTGTCGCCGCCCACCACGACCGGATGACCGAGTGCCCCTATCCCGCCCCCCTGACCACCTTTGCGACCGGGGTCGAGCCGGAGCCGGTGTACGAGGTCGATCTCAAGGGCGGCGGCCCTGACGCCCTGCTCGATATTCCCGGCATTTCAATGGACGAGTGGGACCGCAACTTTTATTACGATTATTTCGTCAAAAAACACGACCGCAATCCCACCATTGTCGAGATCATGGATCTCAACAACGCCAACAGCGAGCATTCCCGCCACGGCTTCTTCCGGGGCCGGCAGATCATCGACGGGCAGCAGCAGGACAAGACCCTGTTTGAGCTGGTCACCGACACCCTGACCGCCAATCCAAAAGGCAGTGTTATCGCCTTCAAGGATAATTCAAGCGGTGTGGTGGGCCACGAGATTTCCACTATTCTGCCCGATGAGCCGGGCAGGCCTTCGCCCTTTCGGGCGGCCACGGTCAACTACCATATCATTTTCACGGCCGAGACCCATAACTTCCCGACCGGGGTCGCTCCTTTTCCCGGAGCCGAGACCGGCACCGGCGGGCGGATCCGCGATATCCAGGGCACGGGCAAGGGGGGCCTGGTCGTGGCCGGGACTGCCGGCTACTGCGTGGGCAGTCTCAATATCCCCGGCTATGAACTGCCCTGGGAGCACAGCTACCCGGTCCCGGATAACCTGGCCTCACCCCTTGATATCGAGATTGAGGCCAGTAACGGCGCCTCGGATTACGGCAACAAGTTCGGCGAACCCCTTATCCAGGGCTTTACCCGTTCCTTTGACATGCGCCTGGAAAACGGCGAGCGCTGGGCCTTCCTGAAACCGATCATGTTTACCGGCGGCATCGGCCAGATCGACGCCCGCCATACCGAAAAGGGTGCGGAACTCAAAGGCATGAAGATCGTCCAGGTGGGCGGTCCGGCCTACCGGGTAGGGTTCGGCGGCGGCGCGGCTTCATCCATGCTCCAGGGCGAAAATGTCTCAGAACTTGATTTTGACGCGGTTCAGCGTGGCGACGCCGAGATGGAGCAGAAGATGAACCGGGTCATCCGGGCCTGCAACGAGATGGGCGACAAGACCCTGATCGACGTGATCCATGACCAGGGCGCGGGTGGCCCGGCCAATGTGCTCAAGGAACTGGTGGAGCATTCGGGTGGCTGGATCGAGATCCGCAACATCCGGGTCGGTGATCCGACCATGTCGGTGCTTGAGATCTATGTGGCCGAGTACCAGGAGCGCAACGGTTTTCTGATCAGACCGGAGAACCTGGAGAGCTTTCAGGCCATCTGTGAACGGGAAAAGGTGAACTGCGAGGTTCTGGGTGAAGTGACCGGTGACCTGCGTTTTGTGGTCCATGACGAGCGGGACGACACCATTCCTGTGGATCTTGAGCTGGCCGAGGTCCTGGGCGATATTCCCCAGAAGACTTTTGAG
>JAJRTB010000232.1 GCA_024278495.1 Deltaproteobacteria bacterium | reverse complement strand
GTTGTAATCACGCTGAGGAGCAGGGTGAGGTCACTGCTGGTGGTACGTCGGACAGGGCGCTTCATCGTGTCTGCGGCTCTCCCATGTTTCCCTCTCCGCGGGGCGCGCAGTACGTCTCAACGCCTTGCATTCGACGATCGCTTCTTCGCCATGCCCTTGGGGACGTATTACAAGGACGTCAGCCAGGCCCGCAAGCCGCGCCGGAGAACAACGTCTTCAGGAAAAACCGGACGCCCGGTCAGCCGCCGAAGCGGGAGCATGCGTGGGCCGTGTACTTCCTGCCCCTTCTTTTTTCCCGGCCCTGATAAACTTTGACAGGGGCAGGAAGGAGTGAATATAATGAGTATAGCAGAACAGATTCCAAAATTTAAGGAGAAAAACCATGCGGATACAATTGACCGGCACCTGCCTGACCTCTTTCCTGCTCCTGTTCCTGTTCCTGGCCGCGCCCGCTGTTTGTGCCGCTGAATCAGATCATTCCACCGGCGAACTCTCCACCGGCGAACTCTCCACCGGCGGGATCACCTTTACCGGCGAGCGGGAAGGGGTCTGCGTCCTCATTGAAGGAGAATACCTCGAGGAAAGCATCTATTTCAAACTGGATACCTGTGACCGGAACCATGAAGTCAAGGAACAGTTCAGGGACCGGACGCCGTTTACCCTCCTGGTGCCCAAGGGAGAGCATCGCCTCCTTCTCATGAAGGAGGGAGAAAAAGTCATCAGTGACCGGATCCGGATCACACCGGGTGAAATTCTCGAGTATAAACTGCCCTGATTGCGGCCAGGAACGCCTGCACAAATCTGCCCCACCTGTGCCAGGTTACCATTCCGAGATAGTGAAAACGCAGGGACATTACCCCCGTGATCAGGTCCAAAAAACTTTTTTTACTGCCTGGCATGCTACACGGTGGTATGGTAAGGTCGTGTCGTGAAAACCTGAAAACGGATAACAAAATTTTGGCGTAAGTGATCAGAGGCACCGCATCTTCGCACGGTCGCGACTGCACGAATCTGCGGCAACCCTGACCACTTACAAATTATGGGCAGGTACAATCGCAGAGTTACAAACCCTGTGACGAGTTACATTTCGGCCTGTGTCAACGCTGAGTTATCAACCCCGTGACAAGTTACCAAGAACCGTGTCAGACCCGAATAAACCGTCCAAACTGCTGGTTGAAAAAAAATATTACACCTTTGCCGAGCCGCCCAACGAGATGGTGCTGGATTCAGGCGCCAGGCTGGGCCCTGTTACCCTGGCCTACGAGACCCTGGGGACGCTCAACAGGGACCAGAGCAATGCGGTACTCATCCTGCACGCCTGCACGGGTGACTCGCATGTGGCCGGCTATTACAGTGTTGAGGATGAGCGGCCCGGCTGGTGGGACACCATGGTCGGCCCCGGCAAGCCGGTGGACACTGACCGGTACTTTGTCATATGCTCCAATATTCTCGGCAGCTGCATGGGCTCCACCGGCCCCTCATCCATCAATCCCAAAACCGGCAAACCCTTTGGTTTTGACTTTCCCATGGTCACCATCAAGGACATGGTCCGGGCCCAGAAACATCTTCTCGAGCACCTGGGTATTACCAAGATCATGTCCATGCTGGGCGGTTCTGTCGGCGGTATGCAGGTCCTGCGCTGGTGCGTTGACTACCCGGAGATGGTCCGTTCCGCCATCCCCATCGCCACGACCACCCGTCACTCGGCCCAGGCCATCGCCTTCAACGAGGTGGCCCGCCAGGCCATCATGTCCGATCCCAACTGGCGGGGCGGTAACTACTACGGTGGTCCGGGCCCGGACCACGGTCTGGCCGTGGCCCGGATGATCGGTCATGTCACCTACCTCTCCGACGAATCCATGCGCAGCAAGTTCGGCCGCAAGCTGCAAAACAGATCATCCTTTTCCTTTGATTTTAACGGAGATTTCGCGGTGGAGAGCTATCTGCGCCACCAGGGCTCCAAGTTTGTGGCCCGGTTCGACGCCAACTCCCTGCTCTACATCACCAAGGCCGGGGATTATTTCGACCTGGAGCGGGAGGACGGCAACATGCTGGTCAACGACCAACTGGCCCACATCCGTTTCCTGGTCCTCTCCTTCACCTCGGACTGGCTCTACCCAACCTATCAGTCCAAGGCCATCGTATCGGCCCTGAAAAAAAACGGCAGTGACGTCAGCTTCTGTGAAATCGACGCCCGCTGGGGCCATGACGCCTTTCTGATGCGTAACGAGCAGATGGAAAAACTGATCGCGGGATTTCTTGACAGAATAAGCCATGAGTGCTGAAACCATCCGACCGGACAACACGCGTTTTGACCTGCAGGTCATCGGCTCCTGGATTGATCCGGGCTCCCGGGTTCTTGATCTCGGTTGCGGCAGCGGCGACCTGCTTCATGTGCTCAAGCAGGAAAAACAGGTGCACGGCACCGGTATCGAGCTTTCAGAGGACAAGGTCGGGCGCTGTATAGAGCGCGGACTGACCGTGCTGCAGGGAGATTTTGAACAGGAAGTCCACGACTATCCTGACTTAAGCTTTGATTTTGTCGTCCTGAGCCAGACCCTGCAGCAGATCATGCACCCGGCTGAATTAATCCCGGAACTGCTCCGAATCGGCAAGCGGGTGATCGTCAGCTTTCCCAACTTCGGCCACTGGTCGGTCCGGATGCAGATTATCCTCTCCGGCCGTGCCCCGATGACGGACCAGTTGCCCTATGAATGGTACAATACCCCGAATATCCGGGTCATCACCATCAATGATTTCAAGTGGTTCCTGAAAAAAACCGGGATCCTGCTGACCCGGGAAGTGGCCATCAATACCCACCAGCAGGACCGCCGGGGCCACGTGGTCAAATACCTGAAAAACCTGCGGGCGACCTACGGGATCATGATGCTCGAGCGTCCGACCTGAACAACTTCCGGCAGGTGTAACCATGAAAAAACTGAACGTTATGGGAAAAAAAGAGATACGCACCGGTGAATGCAACACCGATGTGCAGCCCGCGGAAAGCATGTTCGCCACCGTGCCGCCGATTGTGCGGGAGCTGGTCCGGGGTTTTGCGTCCAGAAAATGGTCCAGCCACAACGAGCCGGTCCCTATTCCTTCGAAACGGAAAATCAAGGAGCTGATCCGTCAGGCCAGGCAGATCCTCTTCCCCGGCTATTTTACCGGCAAGATCCTCAGCAGCGAAAGCCTGGAATATCACCTGGGCCAAACCCTGAGCGTCTTTTATGAAAACCTGGCCCGCCAGGTCAGCTCGGCGATCCGGCATGACTGTTTTCGGCACGACAAGGTCTGCACCAAGTGCGGCGAACGGTCCTACGAGATTGCCGCGGCCTTTATCAGGAAGCTGCCCGAAATCAAAGAGGCGCTGGAACAGGACATCAGGGCGACCCTGCAGGGCGACCCGGCGGCGGAAAACAGCGACGAGGTCATCTTCAGCTATCCCGGCTTTTACGCTATCATGATTTACCGGCTGGCCCATCTCCTGGTGGAGCTCGGGGTGCCTATCATTCCACGGATCATGAGCGAATTCGCCTACAGCCGCACCTCCATCGATATCCACCCCGGGGCCCGGATAGGCAACAGCTTTTTCATTGACCACGGGGCCGGGGTCGTGGTCGGGGCCACCACCGATATCGGCAACCGGGTGCGGATCTACCAGGGCGTCACCCTCGGAGCTCTGTCCCTGCCGCGGGATGCCGGCGCCCGGCTCCGCGATACCAAACGGCACCCGACCATTGAGGACGATGTCATCATCTATGCCAACGCCACCATCCTCGGGGGCCAAACCGTGATCGGCGCCCGCTCCATTGTCGGCGGTAATGTCTGGCTGACCGAGAGCATCGGGCCGGACACCAAGGTGCTGCTCAAGCAGCCGGAACTGATCTATCTGGGAAAAAAACTGAGAGAACATGACGATGCAGCAAAATGACATCACCCTGGCAACCGGGAACACACCCCTGATTCATCTCAAGTCTCTGGGAAATGAACTAAACGTCACACTCTACGGCAAGCTTGAGTCCGCCAATCCGCTGGGCAGCGTCAAGGACAGGATCGCCGTGGCCATGATCGACGCGGCGGAAAAAGACGGCTCCCTGACTCCGGAGACCACCATTATCGAGCCCACCAGCGGCAATACCGGTATCGGCCTGGCCTTTGCCTCGGCCTGCCGGGGCTACAGGTTGATCCTGACCATGCCTGACACCATGAGTGTCGAACGCCGCAAGCTGCTGCTCCACTTCGGAGCCGACCTGGTCCTGACCCCGGGAGAACTGGGGATGAAGGGCGCCATACAGCGGGCCGAAGAGCTGGCGCGGGAGGCTCCCCGGGCCTGGATGCCGAACCAGTTTGCCAATCCGGCCAACCCGGCTGTCCATCGGGCCACCACCGGACCGGAAATATGGGAGCAGTCCGGCGGCCGTATTGATGTGTTCATTGCCGGAGTCGGCACCGGCGGCACCATCACCGGGGCCGGTGGTTTTCTGAAAGAAAAAAATCCTGACCTGCGGGTTATTGCCGTGGAGCCTGCCGCCTCGCCGGTTCTCTCCGGCGGCAGCCCCGGGCCCCACAAGATCCAGGGGATCGGGGCCGGCTTTGTGCCCGAAATTCTGGACACATCCGTCATCGATGAAATCGTCCAGGTCACAAACGAGGAAGCCGTGGCCACGGGCAGACTCGTTGCCCGCAGGGAAGGAATCCTCTGCGGTATCTCCTCAGGGGCGGCAGTCGCGGCAGTTGAAACAGTAGCGAGCCGACCGGAAAACAACGGCAAAACCATTGTCGTTGTCCTGCCCGACACGGGAGAGCGCTACCTCAGCACCGACCTCATGGCGCGGGACTGATGCATTGCGCTTCACGCCCTGTCCGGCCATGTTCCCGGCCTTGGGGCTCAAAAAAGTTTTTCTTGTAACCCGTCAAATTATCGCTATAATTAAAGGGTAACGATTCAACGTGTAATTACAGGGGAGAAAACATGGATTCCAAGGAACGACGACACTGTCAACGATACCCGGTACATTATCCGATTATCCTGAGTTCACACCGCGCCATAGGGAGCGAACAGGGGTGGCATCACGGCGTCATCATCGATGCCGGCAAGGACGGAATCAGGTTGCGGGTTGATGACTTCGGCTCAATACCGATCGGCAGCACGCTCCGGCTGATCTGCCAGCCGGTGACAGACAACGGGCCGGATAACAGGTGTTTGCCTACACCCATTCAGGGCAAAGTTGTCTGGCAGGACTCCGCCAATCAGGAATTTGCCATGGCGTACACGCAAATTTGATGGTCCACAACTGATCTCAGGAGTGGTAACTGTATTTTTTTGTCTACCTCAAATCCGCAAGTGGTCAGGGATGCCGTAGATTCGTGCAGGCGCGGCTGACCGCTATAGCAGACTATGCGGGCAGGCGCGACCGTGCGAAGATGCGGCGCCCCTGATCACTTACCAAAAAAACCGCTGTCTGCGGCGCACTTCAACACACCTCACTCCTCAAAATTGGCGTGCCTTGCATCCACAACCCTTTCCGGCTTCCCGCTACGATTCTTAAGAAATATGTGAACTGAAAATGGTCTGGGAACCGGCCCGACCCGCAAGAAAATGGGGGAAGAAGAAAAGAGACCACGGGAAAATCGGTGTCGGGCCGGATACGTACTCCTGGTTTGCGCCTTTGTCCCAACGCTTCACATCTCAACATCAGTGCCGACGACCATGGCGCAAAAGGGATCGTCGTGACACTCATTTTCCACACTCTCGAGAAACTCCATCCAGGCGTCCGGTGCCTTGGCAACCTGAAATCCTATGGTTTTATACATGCCTCTGTTGGTTGACCGGGACCAGCGGGGTGTCAAAACCAGGTGAAAATCATGTTTGGGGCCATTGACCACCACATAACATGTTTCGACCGCGTCTTCGAACGAAGACGGGATGTTTGAAACACGCAAACCGCTGCGTGATATATCCTCAACTATACCAACAACCGCTGATTTACCGTCAAAAACATTGGTCATCAGGCCAAGTGTCCTGTGGCGTGTTGCCACCCTTCTGCACTCTGTATCCATAACCGACTTCCATCAAAAGAATTATTCCCCTATTAAAATTATAGGGATCCTCCCGGTTGAAAGTCAAGGCAACACGGCCAACTAATTTCACAATTTCAATAATTTCAGAAGCATATCATTCAAATAAATGCGCGGCCGGAGGTCGGGCCTGTCACGCCTTGAAACCAGAAAAATCCGGCCCGCATATCTGCCTGATTCGCAAAAAAATGCGAATCCGACAATTGTAACTCGGCACAGGTGCGCTGATTCGTGCAGGCGCGACTGGTCGCTCCAGCCTCTCTATGCGGCACGTCGTGACCGTGCGAAGATGCGCTACCCTGATCACGTACAGCTACACGTAACCAATCACAGGGTACAATGCAAAAATGTATAAAACCGCTACCTTGTAAGTGGTTACAGCTACACGGCCCGCAGGGCCTGCTCCAGGTCGGCCACAATATCATCGATATGCTCAAGGCCGACGGACAGCCGGATGAAATCAGGCGACACCCCTGCCGACTCCTGCTCATCAGGGGTCAGCTGGGAGTGGGTGGTAGAGGCGGGATGGATTGCCAGGCTCCGGGCGTCACCGATATTGGCCAGGTGACTGAACAGCTTGAGAGAATTGATAAAGGTCTTGCCCGCCTCAAGGCCTCCCCGGATACCGAAGCCGACCAGGGCGCCAAAACCGCCGGTCAGATATTGTGCAGCCAGCTCGTGGGTCGGATGATCACCCAGGCCCGGATAGGTGACCCAGTCGACCTTGTCGTGATCCAGCAGGTAGCGGGCCACGGCCATGCCGTTTGCGCTGTGCCGCTCCATGCGCAGGGGCAGGGTTTCTATGCCCTGGAGAATCAAAAAGCTGTTAAAGGGCGACAGACAGGCGCCGGTATCACGCAGGAGAATGGTCCGGGCCCGGATCACGTAGGCCGCCCTGCCCACAGCGTCCGCCCAGACCACACCGCCGTACGATGGATCCGGCTCGGTCAGCATGGAAAATTTTCCCGAGCCCTTCCAGTCAAAGTTGCCTGAGTCAACTATGATACCGCCTATGGAGTTACCGTGGCCGCCGCAAAACTTGGTCAGGGAGTGGACCACTATATCGGCGCCAAACTCAATGGGACGGCAGAGACAGGGAGTAGGCACCGTGTTATCGACGATCAGCGGAATTCCGGCCTCATGGGCCACGGCCGCGATCCGCTCAAAATCCGGGACGTCCAGGCGCGGGTTGCCGATGGTCTCGACAAAGATGCACTTTGTCCGGTCGGTAATGGCCGCCGCAAAGTCCCCGGGCCGGTTGCCCCGGATAAAGGTGGTGGTGATACCGTAGCGGGGCAGGGTGTGCTGGAACAGATTATAGGTGCCGCCGTACAGGCTGGAGGAGGACACCACATGGTCGCCCTGCTCACAGATATTGATAACAGCATAGGTTATGGCGGCGGACCCGGAACTGGTAGCCAGGGCGCCGATGCCGCCTTCAAGCTGCATCAGACGCCGCTCCAGGACATCCGTGGTCGGGTTCATGATCCGGGTATAGATATTGCCGGTCGCCTCGGGCGCGAAGTCGTCCGGCCTGAGCCCCTCGGTATCGAGATTAAGCCTGGGGGCCCAGACCTCCGGCTTCAGCGAAAAGAGACCGGCCGCGTCCTCGGTATCCTCGAAGACATAGCTGGTGGTCTGGTAGATCGGGACGGCCCGGCTGCGGGTGGCCGGGTCCGGCGCGTGACCGCCGTGCAGAACTATTGTTTCCGGTTTCATCTCGTTCATTGCTCCTTCCTCTGCGGATATTCAGGTTCAGTTTTCCATGTTGATTCGCAAACCGCTTTTACCACAGCGTGGTGGAGCGGGCAAGCAAAAACAGGGCGGGTCCAAAACCACTTCCCGTTTGACAGGACACCTGTAGCCCATTATACATCATGCGGATCAATTTCTGAAATTACCCATACATATTTTTTCCATGACCCTGCTGCTGAACTGCCGGGAACTGCACAAGTCCATCGGCCCCAGATCACTGTTTGCCAACCTGTCTTTTACCATCAGCACGGGCGACCGTCTCGGCCTGATCGGGGCCAACGGCTGCGGCAAGACCACCCTGCTGCGCGTGCTCTGCGGCCTGGACGAGCCGGACCAGGGTGAAATAACTCTTGCGGCCAATATCCGGACCGGGTACCTGGCCCAGGAAAATATTTTCGATGACTCAATGACGGCAACAGCGGTCCTTCTGGAAGCGCTCGAGGATCTGCCCCTTGACGAAACCGAGCGCTATGGCCGGGTCCAGGCCATGCTCAGTCGGGCCGAGTTTACCGATTATGACATCCGGGCCGCGACGTTATCCGGCGGCCGGCGCAAACGGTTGGCCGTCTGCCGTGCCCTGATCCGCGAGCCGGATATCCTCCTGATGGACGAGCCGACCAACCACCTGGACCTCGAGGGAATTCTCTGGCTGGAGAAACTGCTGGCCGGAGGCTTTCCGGGCAGCCCCGCCGCCTTTGTCATGGTGAGTCATGACCGGATTTTCCTGGAACACACGGCCGACCGGATCATGGAGATTGCGCCCCTCTACCCGGATGGGGCCCTGCAGGTCAAGGGCAACTATTCGGAATTTCTGCGCCGCAAGGATGAATTCCTGACCCAACAGCAGGAACAGGAAACCCGGCTGGCCAACCGGGTCCGGCGGGAAACCGAGTGGCTGCGCCGCGGTCCCAGGGCCAGGACCACCAAGGCCAGGTACCGCATTGACGAGGCGCACCGGCTCCAGGAAAACCTGGCCCGGATCAAGAACCGCAACCGGGAAGACCGGCGGATCCAGATCGATTTCAGCGCCACGGACCGCAAAAGCAAAAAACTTCTTGAAGCCCGCGGCCTGACCAAATCATACCGGGGCAGCGTCCTCTTTGCCGACCTGGATCTTGTTCTGTCTCCGGGCCGCCGCCTCGGCCTGCTCGGCCCCAACGGCTGCGGCAAGACCACCCTGATGCGGATCCTGGCCGGAACCGGGTCCGACAACGGCCCGGCTCCGGATGAGGGAACCGTCCGCGTCGCCGACGGGGTCAATATCGTCTTCTTCAGCCAGGACCGGCAGGAACTGGACCGGACCCTGACCCTCAAACAGGCCCTGGCCCCGGAGGGCGAGTCCATCGTCTACCGGGACCGGGCCGTGCATGTGGTCACCTGGGCCAAAAAATTCCTGTTCCGGCCGGAACAACTGGACACGCCTGTTTCGACCCTGTCCGGCGGTGAGCAGGCCAGGATCCTGATTGCCGGGCTGATGCGCCAACCCGCTGATATCCTCCTCCTGGACGAGCCCACCAATGATCTGGATATTCCCTCTCTCCAGGTCCTGGAGGAAAGCCTGCTCGAGTTTCCCGGGGCCGTGGTCCTGGTCACCCATGACCGCTTCCTGATGGACCGGGTCTGCGACGGGGTACTGGGCTTTGACGGCAGCGGCAAAACCCTGTTCTTTGCCGACCATGAGCAGTGCCTGGCCGCCTTTCAAAAGACCGGACCCAAAAAAGCCAAAACAAAAGAGACCGCGGGCAGGAAGAAAAAGAACACCACAAGCGGCCGCCTCTCCTACCTGGACCAGCGGGAGTATGATGCCATGGAGGAAACCATCGGGCAGGCGGAGGAGGAAGAAAAACGGCTGCAGCAGGAGATGGAGCACCCGGACACGGTCTCCAACCCGGAAAAGCTGCAAACCTGCTGGGAAAAACTTGAAGAGGTACGGCAGACCATCCAGGCCCTCTATGATCGCTGGGCGGAGCTGGAGACAAAGAAAGAAGGAGGCGGGTAATGGCCTCCTTACTCCCTGACCCGAACCTGCAGGGCCCCCTCGGCCACCGATATCGACTCGATCCCGTCGCCAAAGGCCTTCCAGAACCCCTGATCGCCACTGAACTCGCTGACCAGGTCAACATTCTTGATGCCGCCCAGCCAGGCATTGGGCAGAGGCACACCCATCAGGGTGATCCCTTTCAGTTTGATCACCGGCCTCCCCTCACTGTAGGCCGCCTCGATCCCGGCCCTGATCCGCAGAGTCTTGCCGCCGATGATCGGAAAGTCCGGATCAACGGGGAGCAGCATCCGGGCGCTGATCAGGTTGTCGGAGAGATCAATGGCCAGCTTGTCGGCCAGATCGGTATTGGTGGCAATCAGGGCGTTGAGTTCCCGCTCGGTAAAGGACACGGTCCGGTCCGCCGGCGACTCGCCGTACTTCCGGGGAATCAGACGGCCGTCGTCGGTAAAATCCTTTTCCTGTTCCGGCGCCGGGACCTGTGCACCACTGTCTG